>JBAUZR010000590.1:0-3375 GCA_049585375.1 Acidobacteriaceae bacterium | reverse complement strand
GCTCTGCGCAGTGCCTGCGGGCTATGGTGGGAGCGGCCATCGGCCGCGAGGGCCGGGGCGACGGCCGAGGAGCGGGCGAGCGGATCCATCGCATTCCTCTCGGACTGATGCTGCTGGAGCAGGGCCGCCTCAGCGAACTGCAGCTGCGGGAAGCTCTCGAGGGGCAGCGGCGCGCAGCCGAGGTCAGCGGAGAAGCGATCTGTCTGCAGGACTGGCTCCGGAGCAGCGGCATCCTGAGTGAAGCGGCGCTGACGCGGGCGGTGAGCGCTCAGTGGAATTGTCCGGTATTTTCTCTCGACGGGAGCCGCAGCGAGGAGATGGCCTCGGTCCTGCCGCCCTTCCTGGCAGAAGCAATGGGGGCTCTGCCGGTCCGCGTCTCCGGATCCAGGCTGCTGTACCTCGCGTTTTCCGAGCGGATCGATCGCAGCCTGAGCTACGCGGTGGAACATATCAACGGGATGCAGGTAGCGGCCGGGATGGCCCGGGAATCGGAATTTCGCCGCGAGCAGGCGCGATTTCGCTCCGGCAACGCGCCGAAGACGCGGTTCCTGAAGGCCGAGGACGAGCGGGCGCTGGCACGGGGGATGGCTGCGTGGATGGAGGACGAACAGCCCATCGCGGCGCGGCTGGCGCGGGTCCACGAGGTATGGTGGCTGCGGATATGGCGGAGAGCGCAGCCGGGCCGCGATCTGTCCGGCCACGAGGCGGTGGAGGATCTGCTGGCGACGGTGGGAGGAGAAGTAGAGGAAAATGCGCTTCCGCCGATAAGGACTCCGGAGGGCAGCGGCGCGACATGTCAGGAATAACGGTGCTGATCGTCGATGATTCGTCGGTGATGAGGAAGATTGTCGAGCGGGCTCTGCGCCAGGCCGGGCTGAATCTGACGCGAGTGGTGGAGGCGGCCAGCGGCCGGGAGGGACTGGAGGCGCTGCGCCGGGAGAAAGCGGATCTGATCGTTTCGGATATCAATATGCCGAACATGAACGGGCTGGAATTTCTGCGGGAGATCCAGAGCGCAGGACTGGGCCAGGGAGCGCCGGTCGTGATGATCACGACCGAAAGCGGCGAGGAACACGTGCGCGAGGCGCTCGCGGCGGGAGCTCAGGGATATATCCGCAAACCGTTCACGTCGGATCACGTGCGGGACCGGGTGCTGCCCCTGCTGGCTTCGGCGTAAAACGGTCTGGCGGCGACGCGCGTGTTTCCGGGGAGTCGATTTTCTGCTTTCAGCGAAAACTGCAAACGGAGGCGAGGAAGGCCCATGGTCACGTTGACCGAAACAGACAGGAAGCTCGGCGAACTGGCAGCTCATCTGGACCGGGCGGTAGCGGAGGTCTTCCAGACGATGCTGGGCGTCGCATGCGAGCCGTCGAACGAAAGACAGGAAACTGTCGGCGGTACGATCTCGGCGGTGATTGGCCTGGCGGGAGCGCTGAGCGGGTCCCTGGTGCTGAAAAGCGGAGAAGCGGCGGCGCGGCAGATGGCGGCCCGGATGACGGGCGTGGAACCGGATGAGGTCGATGCCATGGTGCGGGACGCGGTCGGGGAGATCGCGAACATGCTGGCCGGGGCCTGGAAGGGGTTCGATCCGAAGCTGTCCTGCGGCTGTCTGCTGTCGACACCGACCGTCGTGTCCGGGACCAGCTATCAGCTCTTTAGCCAGCGTGCGCCGATGCAGATGGAGCGCACCTACCGCTTCGAGGAGAGCCGGTTGACTGTCGCTTTCTTTGCTGAATGGCCCGGTTAAGGTTCTTCCGCCGGGTAAGCTTCTTCTAATTTTTGCCGGTTCCCTGCGGCACCCGTCGTGCACCGTGAGGCGGGTGAGGGGAATCGATGGACAGCGGTTACTATGCGGCGTTTTCCGGGTGGCTGGCACGCAGCCAGGCGCTGGATGTGGCCGCGGCCAACCTGGCGAACACGGGCACGGCAGGTTACCGGGCCGAACGCGACTACTTCCGTTCGGCGATCCTGGGCCCCGAGGCCCTCCAGTCTCAGTTAAACACCAGCGTGAATGCCTTCGGAGTTCTGGGCGGTACCGAGCTCGATCTGGGACAGGGGGCGCTGACCCCGACGGGCAATCCTCTGGACGTTGCCGTCCAGGGCAGTGGTTTCTTCACAATCCGGACAAAGCAGGGCGTTCGCTACACAAGAGACGGACAGTTCCAGCGGGCGCAGGACGGAACCCTGACCACCCGCGCAGGCGACGCCGTGCTCGATGCTCGCGGACAGGCAATCCGTGTGCCCGCGGGGACAGTTGCGGTGGGAGAAGATGGGGCAGTCTCAGTGAACGGAGCGCTGGCCGGCAGGATCGCCCTGGCGAATTTTGCTTCAGCGGGATCTCTGACGGCCGAAGGGGCCAACCTCTATGCAGCGGCGGACGGGGCACAGCCGGTTCCGGCGACCGGCACCCTGCGCCAGGGAGCGCTGGAGGCGTCGAATCAGGATGTGATTGAAGGAAGCCTGCGGCTGGTCCTGATGCAGCGTCAGGCGGAGATGATGCAGAAGGCGGTCTCGATGTTCAGCAACGACATGGACAAGACGGCCAGCGAAGATCTGCCGCGAGTGCAGTGAGGCGGAGAAGAGAAGGAGGATCACGTGATTCGAGCCTTGTATACGGCGGCCAGCGGGATGAGCGCGCAGCAGCTGAACCTGGATACCATCGCCAACAATCTGGCGAACTCCTCGACCGTGGGCTTTCGCCAGCGGCAGCTGCAGTTCGAGGACATGATCTACCAGAACCTGGTGACCCCGGGAGCGGCGCAGAGCCAGGAGACGGTTTCCGCGGGGCTGCAGATCGGTCTGGGAACAAAGTCGGCGGCGACCGAGATCATCATGACCCAGGGCGATCTCAACCAGACGAACAATCCTCTGGACCTGGCCATCCAGGGAACGGGCTTCTTTCAGGTAACGCGGCCCGACGGAACGATGGCTTACACCCGCGCCGGCAACTTCTATCTGAACAATCAGGGGACGCTGGTCGATGCGCAGGGAGATCCGGTTGTGCCCAACATCACGATCCCTGCCAACGCGACAGGGGTCACCATCACCCAGTATGGTGTCGTCAACGCAACGCTGCCGGGGCAGCAAAACCCGGCCCAGCTGGGACAGATCCAGCTGGCAACGTTCGTGAATCCGGGCGGCCTGAACAGCGTGGGGTCGAATCTGCTGACCACGACTTTGTCGTCGGGCGATCCGGTGCTGGGCAATCCTGGCGGCACCGAGGGGCTGGGCACGCTCCAGCAGGGTTATCTGGAGAACTCCAATGTGGATGTCGTGGGGGCGTTTGTGCAGATGGTGCTGGCGCAGCGGGCCTATGAAAGCAATTCGAAAGTGATCAGCGCTGCCAATGAGATGTACAGCGAAGTCAACAATATG
>JBAUZR010000589.1:0-7353 GCA_049585375.1 Acidobacteriaceae bacterium | reverse complement strand
GTCCTGATTACCCTCTCCGCGGTGATCCTGATCGGCTCGGCCGTCGCGCATCAGGTCCGTGGCCAGGAATCACAGGTGAACAGTTCCGATGCGTCGCCCCTGAAGATTCCCGCGCCTCGCGAGCTCTCTACCGATTTCACCAAAATCGCGAAGGAAGTCGGACCCGCCGTCGTCAATATCAACACCGAAATCCTCCCCAAACAGCAAAACCACCGCCGCGGTCCCCACTACATGCAGCCCTGGTCCTCACCCGACCAGCAGCCCCCCGACGACGGCAACGGCGATGACAATGGCGATCAGGATCAGGGTCCCCAGGGCGGCGATCAGGGCCAGGGCGGCGGCCAGGGCGGCCTTCAGGATTTCTTCAACCGCTTCTTCGGCATGGGCCCCGATCAGGGTGGTCCCGATGACAGCGGCCAGGAGCGGGAATCCCTCGGCTCCGGCTTCATCGTCGATCCCCGCGGCTATATCATTACCAACAATCACGTAGTCGAAAAAGCCGACCGCATCTTCGTCAAGCTGGCCAGCGATCCCGAAGGCAACCAGGGGCGCCCCGCCAAGCTCGTCGGCGTCGATAAAGCCACCGATATTGCCGTCATCAAGATCCAGACCGATACCCCGCTGCCCACTGTAAAGATGGGCAACTCCGACGGCGTCGAAGTTGGCGACTGGGTTGAGGCTATCGGCGAGCCCTTCGGTCTCACCAAGACCGTCACCGCCGGCATCATCTCCAGCAAGAACCGCACCGTCGAGCAGGGCACCCCGGGCGAATTCCAGCACTTCCTCCAGACCGATGCCGCCATCAACCCCGGCAACTCCGGCGGCCCGTTGCTCGATATGGCCGGCGAAGTCATCGGCGTCAACACGGCCATCTACACCCAGTCAGCAGGCAATGAAGGCATCGGCTTCGCCATGCCCTCCAACACCGTCATCGACGTCTACAACGACCTCATCGGACCCGAGCACAAGGTCATCCGCGGCAGCATCGGCATCAGCTTCCAGCCCAACCTGCCCAGCGCCGTCGCCCGCGTCTATGGGTTCAAATCCGGAGTCATCATCAGCCAGGTCGGCCCCGGTCAGCCGGCCGCCAAGGCGGGTCTGAAGGTCGGCGACATCATCACCACCATCAATGGCAAGCCTGTCAAGGATGGGGATGACCTGGTGGCCATCATCTCCGGCTATAAACCCGGCACCTCAGTCGACATCGGCTATCTCCGCGGCGGGCAGCAGATGCACGCCAACGTGGTCGTGGAAGATCGCGAAAAGGTCCTCGCGGCCATGAACAATATGGACAATGGCAACCCGGGCGAAGGCGGTCCCAATAACCCCGCTCCGGCCCCTGCCAAGCTCGGCGTCACCGTCCAGGATCTGCCCCAGGGCGCTCCCGCCGGCCTCCACGGCGTCCTCATCGAGTCCGTCAGGCCCGGTTCCTTCGCCGATGAAGTCGGAGTCAGCCAATTCCAGGGCTGGGTCATTACCTCCATCAACCGCCATCCAGTCAACAACGTCCAGGATTTCCAGACGATTGTGGCCGGCCTCCATTCCGGCGACGACGTGGTCTTCAACGTAGTCGATCCCCGCCACCCCAACGCCGGCAATGAGTTGCTGGGCGGCACTCTAAGGTAACCGCGCATCCCACTTCCTCAATCGGGCTTCCCACGAAAGTTTGGGAAGCCCCCTGGGATTATGTTGAATTTCCAGGTAACCGGCGGTAGTCTGCTCGAATCCACTGCCGAACTTTTTTCTTCTGGAGTTGTCTGCATGCTGTCTCTCAGGACCTGCCAGGTTCTTCTCCTCGGCACATTCCTGCTCGCCGCGCCCGCGTTCGCCACTCGCACGCACAAGGCTGCCCATCACCATCGCCGCCACACCCACGTCGTGAAGGGCCAGCGCGAGATTGAGCCCGAGCGCGCCCGCGAAATCCAGGAAGCTCTCATCCGCGAGCACTATCTGCCCGGTCCCGCCTCCGGCCAGTGGGATTCCACCACCGAGGCCGCCATGCAGAAGTTCCAGGCCGACCACGGCTGGCAAACCAAACTCACCCCCGACTCCCGCGCTCTTATCAAGCTCGGCCTCGGACCGAAGACGGATGGTGTCCAGCCCACCGCCGCACCCGGCGCTGCGACCGCCTCTGCCCAGAGCGACACCTCCGCAAGCAGCCGACCCGCCGCCAATACACTGGCCGACGCCCACACCCTCCAGAACTAAGCTCGACAATCAACTCGCCTCAGGGGTTCCCACTCGGGAGCCCCATCCATTTCATCGGCCCCTTGACAACCCGAGCGCTCGCACCGTTCTATGGACCGCGAAGATGGAGGGGATTGTCATGGATTCGATCACCGCTGTCGCTGAAAAGTTCTTCGAAGCCTGCGAAACAGGAAAAGGCTGGGAAGGCTGCAGCTCCTTTTGCACCGCAGACGCGACCTTCTCGGCCCAGGCTTCGCCGCTTAGTGAAATCAGGACGCTTGCGCAATACACCGGCTGGATGAAGGCAATATTGAGCCTGTTTCCGGACGCCCGTTACGAATTGAAATCGTTCGCGACCGATGAGCCGAGGAACAACGTCGCCGCGTACGCGGTCTTTCACGCGACCCACACCGGCCAGGGGGGCCCGGTTCCGCCCACGGGGCGGACCATGCACACGGATTACGTCTACGTAATGCAGTTCAGCGGCAACAGAATCGTGCACATGACGAAGATCTGGAATGCAGAACTGGCGCTCAAAGAGCTCGGCTGGGCCTGATGAGCGGCTGCACTGCGGACCGCCCCTACCCCGACGAACCCCGGCATTTGTGACCATGGAACTGTCTCCCTCTGCGCAGGCGCGGTCGCCTCGCCTCGCACACTCAGGATCGTTCTGCGCCCGGGCACCCGCTCCGCCGCAAACTTTTGACTGCATGCCAAACCGTGAGTCGCAACCGGGCAGGAGAATTAAAATCAGACCACGGAGGATCGTATGGATCGGAGAAGCTTTCTTACCGGCGGCGCCATCGCCGCGGGCCTGGCAGCCGCGCCCGGACTTGCCGCAGCCAAAACCTGGCCGTCACCTTCTGACGAAGGGTTCAAGCCCATTCCAAAGCGGCCCCTGGGCAGAACCGGCCGGGATCTCTCCATCATTGGCCTCGGAGGCATCGTCGTCATGAATGCGGATCAGGCAGTGGCCAACAATACCGTTGCCCAGGCCCATGACGCCGGCATCAACTACGTCGACGTCGCCCCCAGCTACGGCGATGCGCAGCAGCTCCTCGGCCCCGCTCTCAAGCCATACCGAGACAACTTCTTCCTCGCCTGCAAAACCGGCAAACGCGACAAGGCCGCTGCAGCCGCCGCCCTCGATGACTCCCTCAAGCTCCTCCAGACCGATCACGTCGACCTCTACCAGCATCACGCCGTCACCACCATCGAGGACGTGAACCGCATCATGGGCCCCGGCGGCGCCCAGGAAGCCTTCGAGGACGGACGCAAAGCCGGCAAGATCCGTTACCTGGGCTTCTCCGCCCACTCGGAGGAAGCCGCCCTCGCCCTCCTCGATCACTTTGATTTCGATACGGTGCTCTTCCCCATCAATTTTGTTCTCGCTTCCCAGAAGAACTTCGGACCGCGCGTCATTGCCCGCGTCCACGAAAAGGGCGCCGGCATGCTCGCCATCAAAGCCATGGCCAAAGCGCAGTGGCCCGCCGATATCGCGCAATCCCAACGGCCCAATCCCAAAGAGTGGTACCAGCCTTGTTCTGTGCCCGACCAGGCCGCGCTCGCCCTCCGCTGGACGCTCTCCCAGCGCATCACCGCCGCCCTTCCCCCCGGTGACGAGCGCTTTTTCCCGCTCGCCATGTATGTGGCCCAGAACTTCCAGCCCATCACCGGCGAAGAAGAGAAGCATCTGATCGCCAGCGCCGTCGGCGTCACCCCCATCTTTCCCCAGGCGTAAGCAGGCGCCGGCCTCCAGCCGCATTCGTCCAGGTCACACGGATGCGGCTGGAACCCGTTCGACCGTGACCACCCCTTCGGGCAGTCCGGCGTAGGCTCGCGCGCTGCTCCACTCCCATTCCTCAGGACTGGAGACCAGCCCGGCCTTCACCGGCTCCGCGTGCATTGAAGTCAGGCTGGCCGCAACCGCCGGGTCTCCCAGGATGTGTGTGTCCACGAAGCGGTTCTCCCAAACCTGCTCCACCGATCGCGCAGAGCTGTTGTACCTCCGGCGGTAGCGAGCTTGCAGCATTTCCACCGCATTGGCCGCGGTGTCGATCTCGGGCTCCCGCATCAGCAGCCGAAAATGGTCCGGCATCACCACATAACCAACGATGGCGAAGCGAAACTTCACGCGCAGCTCTTCCATCAGCCGTACGAACACATCCCGATGCTTCTCTTCCCCAAGCTTCGGCAGCCTCTGGAAGCAGGTGCAGGTGATGAGATGGAGATGGCCTTTGCCATACACGGCCTCACGGTACTTAGGCATAGCCTTCAGTTTATAGGTTGCGGCCAGCCTCGTGGTCTTTCCCGAAGTACTTCCAGATCCAGGTGACAGCGAAGGGCGAACCGGAACGCCGGTTCGCCCCTGCCTGGAAAAGGTGTTTAAGCCTTATTGTTTATTTCCCGTGCCTTGTGTGTCCTGAGCAGTCTGCGATCCGTTGACATAGCCATCCGTCAGCGTCTTAAGGAAGTCAACAATGTCGTCCTCTTCCTCGCTGGTTAAGCCCAGATTGCCAATGGTGTGGGTCACAGTGGACGGGTACTCCGGCGGCGGCCAGCAAGATACCTTTTCGCCGGGAGAACCCTGAGCGCAGTGCGGAAGTGCCTGGGACGTGTTGTAGAAATGAACGACCTCCTTCAGGCTCTTCAGATACCCATTGTGGTCGTACTCCTTAATAAAGCCTGGGTACGGTCTCTTATCGACGTTGCGCACTGTTGGATCCTGGAACATCCCGTTGAACTGGGAAGCCAGTTTTCCCCACTGAGCATAGTTGGGATCTTCGGTGGTGCTGCTCAAGACGCCACCCAGTCCCAAATCCACAAAGGAAAAGCCCATTGGATTCGCCACATATCCGTATTGGTCGGGTTTGTTCTCGCAGTAATACGGCAGGGCGAGGTTCCGGGGCAGGCCGATATTGTTTGCCGTGAAGTCAGTGAAGAGAGGCGCAACGTCAGTGGCCGCCTGGCTGTTAAGAGTGTTCTGGGCGGTCCCACTGAGGTGGCATTGATTGCAATGACCCTTCCCGTTGAATAATTCATAGCCTCTCTGTTCTTCCGGCGACAGAGTCGCATTGCCGGCGAGATAGGCGTCGAACTTGGAAGAGAAAGCACTGACGTCGGGTCCGGCCTCATACGACGCGATGGACAGCACCATATGCTGAAAGGTTGAATTGGAAGTACCGCGATCGACTGCGCTCAGTTGGACTGGGTATGGATTGTTGGCAGGTGGCGGACCTGGTTGGGCGCAGATAGTTCCTACGTTGGAAGGCCAGTTAATCGCGAACGACTGAGGCCCCCAGAGGCTGACGATCAGGGAAGCATAAGCGCTTTGCGACGCTTTCCAAACCCAGCACGCGGTGTCTGGATTTCCCATCTCCACCGGGTTCACCGGCGGCCCTTCTGCCTGTTCGGCTGCAGGATTGTCGAGGGTAGTCCCAGTGGCGCGCATATCCCAGAAATTGCCACCATAGAAGCTCTTTTGCGTGGCGTCGTAGTGAAGGATTGGGGAGAAGGGAGCGTACGCGTAACTCTGGGGGTTTCTCGCGCTGAAGCGGTAGTTGGGCGCCGGAGGGACGGCATTGGTCACGGCAGTGCCTCCCGGCTGAGACGCGGTGGTTGCATTAAAGAGGCTGGATTGTCCCCTGAAGCCCGTATATGGCACGTGGCAGGTCGCGCACGCGATGTTCTTGAAGGGCGAGAGGTTGGTATCGTAGATTTCGGTTTTTCCGAGCAGAAGGACCTGTTGGTACGGAGTAAGCGAAGACGCCTGCGCAACTTCCTGGAGCGCCTCGGCTTCCGTTTGAGCAATGAAAGCGGTACCGAACTTGACATCCGGATCTTCATGGGCTCCTCCAGGAAGATAAGAAGCCACGTTCACGTTCGCGCTGCATATCGCGAAACGGGGAATCCTCCTTGAAGGTCTGTCGTTATCTTCGTCCTGCCCCGGCCGGCCTTCCGCGGGAAAGGTTGCAGCGGCGAGTTTTAACGATGCGGGGCCCCTCAGTCGGCCATTCGCCTCCTGAAGTACCCTTGCCAGGTCCGAAGATGTGCCGGACGTCCGAGTCCCGGCCGAATTTGGATTGTAGAGAGGCGGCGGATTCGTAGTTTGTGCAAACAGCGGTTGGATGGGAATCATCGATGCGGCGACAACCGCCGCCATACACACGACAACTGGAGCAGCTACTCTTGCGAGTCGCATAGAGAAACTCTCTTTCTGCAGGGACAAGCCCAAACTGTCTGAAGGCAGGTCACTAACTAAAGGAGAGTCGAAACCTGCCTCGTGGGTACGTGTGCAGGTGGGGGTGAAGGCCGTATTCACGGCCTGCCGGCTCACCGAGGATTAGTTGCGCTTGCTGGAGCCTCTGCAAGTCCGCTGGGAAAGCGGGCACAACGAGGAAAAACAGTATGGTAGTGGGACACAATGTATGTCAAGAGGTAACGGGAGGAAATTTTGTTCAATCTGTCGGTTGAAAATTCCGCATTTCACCCGTCAAACATTCCCCAACCTCGCCAAGGTTGAAAGGTTATAGTTCCCTCCGGCTTTCGGAAATATAGAGCCGGCTGGTAAAGCGGAGTCTGGCTGGCAAGCTATCTGCTACGGGCCATAAGCTATGGGCTACCGGCTGTCTTGTAACCTGTCACCTGTGACCTCACAAACCACCATCCGCGTTCGCTACGCTGAAACCGACCAGATGGGCGTCGCCTATTACGCCAACTACTTCATCTGGTGCGAAGTCGGCCGCGTCGAGCTCCTCCGCCAACTCGGCTTTGAGTACAAGCAAATGGAGATCGACCACCGTGTCTACCTGCCCGTCGTCGAAGCCTCCTGCCGCTACCGCTCGCCCGCCCGCTACGACGAAGAGATCCTCATCGAGACCCGCGTTGCCGGCCTGCGCTCGTCGGTCATCAAGTTTGCCTACCGGCTCCTCGTCCGGCGCCCAGGCGAGCCGGAACCGGTCCTGCTCGCCGACGCTGAAACCGTTCATGTGGTCGTGGACCAGGACATGAAGAAGGTCTCGCTGCCCGAGTCTTATTTCTCGGCTATCCGCGCCACCCTGGAAACGGATGCCTGAAGGAAGGTACAATCCATTTTTCGGGAGCTGGCTTTCCCAAAACCGCCGGCATCCAAACCGAACAGAACGAGTGTTTTCGGAGGAATATGCG
>JBAUZR010000588.1:0-5289 GCA_049585375.1 Acidobacteriaceae bacterium | reverse complement strand
AGACAAATGAGCGCGAAGGCATCGGCGCAACGGCGGCCTATCTCGAGCGAATGGAGCACGAAACGCACATCACGGAGTGTCTCTTCGACTCCGCGGGAAGCATAATAGCCGGCAGCGACTGCGGGTCTTTCCGGGACATGACCTCCCATGTCGAGGCATCCGGATCAGATTTCAGCATGAGGTATGGCATTGCACGGGTCGCATTAGTTCTCAACGGGCAAAGCGGTCGCAGTTACATCTTCGCAACCGAGCTTCCCGCTGGTCCTCGCGCCGCTCTCGGTATCGATCGCGCCGCACTTGTACTGCAGTGGGGTGTCGCTCTTCTCGTCTCCGGATTGATCTGCTCTCTTCTCACCCGCTATCTCACCGCCCCGATTCTGCGACTCCGGGAAATGTCGCAAAAGCTTGCCGCCGGCGATCTGAGCGTCCGGACCGGTTCGGGACTTGCACACCGCCGGGACGAAATTGGGGATCTGGTTCGCGATTTCAATGCGATGGCTTCCAGAATTGAAGAACTGATTTCGCGGCAGCGCCAGCTGATCTCCGATGTCTCTCACGAGCTGCGATCGCCGCTGGCGCGACTGAATGTCGCGCTCGATCTGGGGCGGCAAAGAAAGGGGAATGATCCAGCCTTCGAGCAGATGGAGGAGGACATCCGAATTCTGGATGATTTGATCGGACGACTGCTCACCATCGCGAAACTGGACATGTCGGCTCCGCGGGTGCCAATGATGGAGCTGGACCTCGAAGAGGTTCTGTCGCAGGTGGTCCGTAATGCTGAATTTGAGTCGAAGGAGCCGACTGGGGCTATCCGGTTCACCTCGGCCGGAAATTGTGTGGTGCTGGGCAATGCGGAACTGCTGCACAGCGCCATCGAAAATGTGATCCGCAATGCGATTCGTTACACGGAAAGCGGGACCTCGGTCGAAGTTCGCATGGAGCCTGAAAACTCGTCGAGCGGGGCAAAGGTTCGCCTGGTCGTTCGCGACTACGGCCCGGGCGTTCCCGAGTCGGAACTGAAGAACATATTTCAGCCGTTCTACCGGCTCACAGACGCGCGCGATCGCCAGTCCGGCGGCACAGGGCTCGGCTTGGCCATCGCCGACAGAGTGGTGCGGATCCACGGGGGAACGATTCGCGCGGAAAACGCGACGCCTCGCGGATTGAGGATTGAGATCGTTCTTCCTCAGGCGTCCGTCCAGGAAAGCGGCACCGCTTCCTGAAAGGGGAGCGCGAAGGCACCCGGCCCAGGTCAGCGCCAAATCCAGGGATGTCGTGACGAGAATCCCGGACTTTTGTCGGGGTTGAATTCCGGAAATTGGGTCCGCAGGGCGGCGTGTGTCCGCAGCCCTGCGGGAAGTACATTGCCGATTTAAAAGAAGCCCATGGCCTTGGTGCTGTAGCTGACCAGCATGTTCTTGGTCTGCTGGTAGTGGTCCAGGATGATCTTGTGCGTTTCGCGCCCGTACCCGGATTCCTTGTAGCCGCCAAACGCCGCGCCCGCAGGATACACGTGGTAGCAGTTCGTCCAGCAGCGGCCCGCCTTGATCTCCCGCCCGACGCGGAACAGGTTGTTGACATTCCGCGACCACACCCCTGAGCCCAGGCCATAGACGGTGTCGTTACCGATCTCGATGGCTTCCTCAATGGTCCTGAACTTCGTGACGGAAAGTACCGGCCCGAAGATCTCCTCCTGGAAGATGCGCATCTTGTTATGACCGGAGAAGACGGTGGGCTGCAGAAAGTGGCCGTTCTCCAGGTCGCCGCCCAGGTGGGCACGGCCGCCGCCGGTCAGGCACTTCGCTCCCTCTTTCTTGCCGATCTCCATGTAGTTCAGGATCGAGTTCATCTGTTCCTTCGATACCTGCGGTCCCATCTGCGTGGCGGGAAGGAGCGAGTTGCCGACTCTGATCTTTTCCACACGGGCGATGGCTCGCTCCATGAACTTGTCGTAGATCGATTCGTGAACCAGGGCGCGCGACGGGCAGGTGCAAACCTCTCCCTTGTTGAAGGCAAACAGGGCGAAGCCCTCCAGCGCCTTATCAAGGAAATCGTCGTCCGCGTCCATCACATCGGCAAAAAAGATGTTCGGCGATTTGCCGCCCAGTTCCAGGGTCTGCGGAATAATCGGCTCCGAAGCGTACTGCATAATGAGACGGCCGGTCGTGGTTTCCCCGGTGAAGGCAATCTTGGCGATCCGCTTGTTCGACGCCAGAGCTTTGCCCATCTCTCCACCCGGACCGCTGATCACATTCAGCACCCCAGGAGGCAGCAACTCGCCCACCAGCTGCGCAAAGATCATGATGCTCAGCGGCGTGTTCGACGCCGGCTTGATGACCACGCAGTTGCCGGCGCCGATCGCGGGAGCCAGCTTCCACGCCGCCATCAGCAGCGGGAAGTTCCAGGGAATGATCTGGCCGACGACGCCCAGCGGCTCTTTAAAGTGATAGGCGACAGTGTCCCTGTCCAGCTCGCTCAGCGCGCCTTCTTCGGCGCGGATGCATGCTGCGAAATAACGGAAATGATCGATGACCAGGGGAACATCCGCATTGCGCGTTTCGCGGATGGGCTTGCCGTTGTCCAGGGTTTCGGCCAGCGCCAGGGTCTCGAGGTTCTGTTCCAGCACATCGGCGATCCTGAGAAGAGCGGCCGAGCGCGCAGCGGGAGAGGTATGGCCCCACTCTTCCTTAACGGCGTGCGCCGCGTCGAGGGCCAGCTCCACATCGGCTGCCCCGGAGCGCGCAAATTCGCAGATGGGTTCCGAGTTGATGGGGCTGTAGCTCATGAAATACCGTCCGGTGGTAGGCGGTACAAATTTGCCCCCGATGTAGTTGTCGTATCTTGATTTGACGCCCGAGGTGCGGAGGACATCGAGCGCGTCCTGAATGGACGATGACTGGCGGATGGTTGTAGCCATATTGTTTCTCTCCTTTGCTCGGCGGCATCTCGTGAATCTCTGAGCAGTCACCGAGAGACAAGCTTGTTATTTCGGCCCTTCAGGCGGGCTCATGAGTACGCATCGGCACGCTGCGCTCAGGCCCAAACGGCAGTCGATCCGCGCCACTCCGCCAACCCGGCCGTGGGTCCCAGCGATGAAGGGACGCAGACGCACTCGCAGGCAAAACCATAGGCAGTTACAGCAATGACTGGCTGTGACACGGATCACGAAGCCTCGAAGAGGATGGCGCTCGCCTCAGGAAAGCCGCGCGATGCTACCCGCGCATCCGCGCTCGCACTGCGGCCGGTGTCCGGCGGCTCTCAATGGCTGGTGGCACCCATCGCCTTGATCGAGAATAGTTTGCGCAGGAAAAACGAGACACGTATCGGCAAATGGGATTTGCGCCCGCGCCCATCGTGTCTGCCTGTCGCGCTAAGTTACTGCCTCTTCCCTCACTGACACGGTAGTAACTTCAGATGAGTTCAAGCCAGGCCTGTCGTCCGAAAGTTGCAGTGCCTGGGGGCACCCGACTGTGGTAAAAACCGGAGAAACCGGAGGCAGCAGATGGGCGCGGTGGGGCAGATGGTCGCAGGCCGTCACGAGTACGGATTACGGACAGGCCAGAAGACTCTTTACCTGTTCCTGGCAGTCGTGTTTTGCGCCATGGCCGCGATGTTGTTTGTCGTGAGCTCGGGCGGCTCGCCTTCTTCAGCACAAATGCTGGCCGCGGCGGCGTTCGCGGCAGCGGGTGTGTACATGGCTCTGGTAGCGATCCGCTCGCGTTTGATCATCGACGGGACGGAGGTGCGGGTGCAGGGGGCGGTTCGAACCCGTGAGTTCGATCTCAGCCAGGTCGAGGGCTACCGGACCTTTAAGAGCCGATACCAGTCATTCCGAGTGATCTGCCTGAAGGGCCAGGCGTGGAAGATCCCGCTGATGAAGTACGCAGGCGATGAGAGCCTGGACGACTGGTTTGCGGGACTGAAAGACCTGGATCAGCAGGACCGGGAACAGATTCTGCAGAAGATCGATCAGGACCAGGAGCTCGGAGCCACGCCCGAACAGCGGCGCGGGGCGCTGGCCGGAGCGAAGCAGATCAATATTGCCGCGTGCGTCGTGACGGGCGGAGCGGCCGCCGGGTTCGCTCTGGCTCCGGCGGAGTACCGCGTGGCGGCGCTGGTCGTGCTGGCCCTGGCGCCCTTCGATGCCGCATACCTGCTCTACCAGCAGCCGCTGCTGTATGGAATCTTCAAGGCCAAAGCCGATCCCCGCGCCGATGTCAGCATCATGGTGATGATCTCCGGCTTCGGACTCCTGCTGGGCGCGACGAAAGTGAACTTCATCTCCGTGGGTCTTCTCTTACCCTTCATCGCGCTCGGCGCGCTGGCGCTGCTGGCGACGTTCTATCCGGCCGTGCGGAAGAATCCGCGCCTCGCCGGAACCCTGATGGGGTTGCTGTTCCTGAGCGCGCTCTACGGATGGGGAGTGGCAGCATCGATCGATACGGCGACAGACCCGTCCGTCCCGCAGACCTTTACCGTGCAGGTGCTGGGCGGCCATATCTCGCACGGAAGCCGCAGTACCAGCTACTACCTCCTGCTGGAACCGTGGGGACCGTACGGGGACGTCGATACCCAGATGAAGGTCAGCGGAAGGATGTATTACGCCACGCATCAGGGCGACCTCGTCTGCCTGGCGCTGCATGCGGGGACGCTGCACGCGCCCTGGTACGAACCCGTTCCGTGTGAGAACACATCGCGGCAGCCCGCGAACCCCTGACCTCTCTGGTTGCACCCCTTTCGAAGTACCCGGTGTTATCGCGACGCTGCCCGCCCGCGCGCGCTGCCGTTCCGCCCGGAGCCTTTGCTTTCCGCGGTCGGGGTGCTGTCGCCGGCTCCAGGCCGGATTCTTGCCTTCGCATCCGTTTCCCAAACGCCGGAGACATTTCCAAATCGCCGCAGCGTGAAGGTCTTTCCATCCGGCGTCTCCACCGCCGCCGCGCGGGTCTGCCGATCATCCAGGGGCGCATAGCTGTATACGTAAGTGCTGCCGTCCGCCAGCGTCTGCCGCTTCACGAGCCCGTTCTCGTATTCGCTCCGCAGCAGTACCTTTGCTGGCACCTTGCCGTCCGACGACGCGCTGAAAGCCGTCAGCTCATTCTCATCGTCATAGGAGAAGGACAGGGTCTCTCCGCCAGGATAGGTCACTCCGGTCAGCTGATTCCGCTCGTTGTAGCTGTAGCGCACGCTTCGCCCGCGGCTGTCATCGGCCTCTTCGATCTGAAACCGCGGACCGTACTGGAGCTTCAGCCAGTTCCCGTCCGAGGAGGTCACCTGCAACAGGTGCCGGCC
>JBAUZR010000587.1:0-14567 GCA_049585375.1 Acidobacteriaceae bacterium | reverse complement strand
ATCGCAAGAAGAGCAAGGTGAACTGGTGTCCGCAGTGCGCCACAGTGTTGGCCAATGAGCAGGTGGTGAACGGCTGCTGCTGGCGACATGAGGAGCAGATTGTCGAGCAGAGGGATCTGGAGCAGTGGTTCCTGCGGATCACGAACTACGCGCAGGAGCTGCTGGACGATCTGGCGAAGCTGGAGGGGTGGCCGGAGAAGGTCCGCACCATGCAGCGGAACTGGATTGGCCGCAGCGAAGGTGCGCAGGTTGAGTTTGAGCTGGAGGATGCGAGCAGCGCGCCTGAAGACGAAGAGAAGGCGCGCAGGTCAGGGACCGCGATTCTGCCGCCGCACGACGGCGTGCGCGGGACGGGACAGAAGATCCCCGTCTTCACGACGCGGATTGACACGATCTACGGGGCGTCGAGCGTCCAGCTGGCGCCGGAGCATCTGCTGATAAAGGAGATGGCGGCGGCCGATCCGGCCTTGTCCGATGCGGTGGCGGCGCTGCTGGAGCAGCAGAAAAAGGCGCGCGAGGCGGGCGATGTGGGCGCGATTGAGAAGCACGGCGCGTTCACGGGGCACTACGCGATCAATCCGTTCAGCGGCGAGCGGCTGCCGGTGTGGGTGGGGAACTACATCCTGCTGGATTATGGGACGGGCGCGATTATGTCAGTCCCGGCGCACGACGAGCGGGACTACGAGTTCGCGAAGAAGTATGGCCTGGAGGTCCGGGTGGTGGTACTTCCGCGACGGACCGGAGAGCCTCCAGCGGCGGGTGAGGAGCAGGCGCTGCTGCCCTACACGTCGGAGGACAGCCTGGTGATCAATTCGGGCGACTTCAGCTCGCTGGGCTGCGTTGAGGCGCAGCACAAGATGGCGGCTGATGCCGAGACCCACGGATTTGGCAAGGCGACGGTTACGTATCGGCTGAAAGACTGGGGGGTGAGCCGCCAGCGGTACTGGGGCACGCCAATTCCGATGATTTACTGCCCGAATGACGGAATTGTGCCGGTGCCGGACGATCAGCTGCCGGTGCTGCTGCCGGAGCAGATCGAGATTACACAGCAGGGCGGCTCGCCGCTGGCGAAGATACCGGAATTTGTAAACACCACGTGTCCAAAATGCGGGGGGAAGGCGCTGCGCGAGACGGACACGATGGACACGTTCGTCGATTCGTCCTGGTACTTCTACCGCTACACAGACGCAAAGAACGACAAAGCGCCATTTGGCACAGAGACGGTGGCGTATTGGTTCCCTATCGACCAGTACATCGGCGGGGTGGAGCACGCGATTCTCCACCTGATCTATTCGCGGTTCTGGACGAAGGTGATGCGCGACCTGGGACTGGTGAAGAACGACGAGCCGGTGGAGCGGCTGTTCACGCAGGGAATGGTGATCCGCAACGGCGCGAAGATGTCGAAGTCGAAGGGCAATGTGGTGTCGCCGGACGAGATGGTGGAGCGCTTTGGGGCGGATGCGACGCGCATGTACGCGCTGTTTGCGGCGCCGCCGGATCGCGATCTGGACTGGCAGGAAGACGGTGTGGCGGGAGTCAGCCGGTTCCTGGGGCGCGTTTATCGGTTCGCGATGAAATACGGGGAGCGGGCGAAGCTCGGCAGGCCGCCGGCGGCCACGAGTCTGAGCCCTGCTTCGCAGGCGATTCTGCGCAAGCTGCACCAGACGATCCGGAAGATCACCGAAGATTTCGCCGGGCGGTGGCACTTCAACACATGCATCGCAGCGATTATGGAGCTGGTGAATGCGCTGACGGCGGCCGATGCGGCGATTGCGTCGGGCGAGGTGCCGGACGCGGTGCTGGCCGAGGTGCTGCGCACGCTGACGCTGCTGCTGGCGCCGTTCGCGCCGTATCTGGCGTTTGAGCTGTGGGAGCAGATTGGGGAAAAGAGCAATCTGCTGCGGGCGGAATGGCCAAAGTTCGATGAGGCGCTGGCACGCGAGGAGCAGGTCGAGATTCCCGTGCAGATCAACGGGAAGCTGCGCTCGGTGGTTTGCGTGGATGCCGAGGCGGACGAGGCAGTGGTGCGCGACGCGGCGCTTGCGGATGAGAAGATTGCGGCGCTGATTGCAGGCAAGGAAGTCGTGCGGCTGATCGTGGTGCCGCGCAAGCTGATCAACATTGTTGTGAAGTAGGGAGTCTTTTGACAGCTCGGTCCGCTGTGCAACCCGCAAAGAGCGCTGTCGTGATGGCAACGGGGCAGCGGGATGCGCGCGGGACGCAGTCCTTCGTGCAGATTCTGGCTCTGTGCTGGCGGCGGCCGTCGCTGCTGGGGCTGGAGCTGCTGTGGCGGTGGGCGTTCGGGATTCCGCTGATGGCGGCGCTGGGCTGGGCCGGGTGGCACATCTGGCTGGAGACGGCAGAGCGGCTGCGAGCGACAGGTGTCTTCGATTTCTCGCTCGAGTATCCAATGCAGGGTGCGCTGCAGGTGGTGGAGGCAACCAATGTGCTGCGCGGGCCGGTGCTGCATGCGCTGGCCTGGCTGCTGCCGTCGGGGATTGTGCTGGCGTCGGTAGCAGGCGGACTGGGACGCAATGCCGTTCTGCGGCGGTATAAGCCGGAGCTGCCATGGAAGCCGATGGCGATGATCGCGCTGCAGTTGCTGCGGATCGTCGCCCTGGTGGGCAGCTTCGTGGTGTGGTTCGCGCTGATCCGGTGGTCGGCGAACGTGAGCCTGAACGATGTGTCGGCACAGGCGGGAGTGGCGAGCGAACCGAATCTGGTGCTCTACTGCGCGCTGGTGATCATTGTCTCGCTGGGGATGTTCACGGTGTGGGCGCTGCTGAGCTGGGTGTTTTCGATTGCGCCGCTGCTCACAGTGCTCGAGGGCCGCGGCATTGGCGGGAGTCTGGCGCGGAGCGTGCGGCTGGGCCCCCTGACGGGCAAGCTGGTGGAGATCAACCTGGTCATGGGCATTGTGAAGCTGGCGCTGATTGTATTGGCCATGGTGTTTTCGGCGGTGCCGCTGCCGTTTGAGGCGCAGGTGCAGGGCACATCACTGTATGTGTGGTGGGCGGCGGTGACGGTGCTGTTCATGCTGGCGTCGGATTTCTTCCAGGTGGCAAGGGTGGTGGCGTACGTGGAGCTGTGGGGGACTAGCCGTGCGGCAGCCGCTCCTTCGGCGGGACTGGCCCCATTCGACTCGCCACCTTAACGGTGGCTCGCTCAGGGCAGGCTGTCCAGGCGGGCGCGCCTTCCGCGCAGGAAAGCCCCAGGGGCTAAAGCCCGAATTCTTTTGGCTGTTTTCGGCACGACTGAAGTCGTGCCCTGATACAAAACCTTATCTCCGCTATCTTCGGCACCGGTAGGGGCTGCGAGGAATCCCGAAGTGGACGCCGCATGCAGCGTCGCAATTCTTTACAGCCCTCGGAAACCCTGACAAACTGAGCTGTGACTCCCGCCTCCATTGTCATTCTCGATTTTGGTTCTCAGTATACGCAGCTCATTGCGCGGCGCATTCGTGAGCAGAATGTTTACTCGGCGGTGCTGCCGTGCACGGCGAAAATCGACGAAATTCGCGCTCTGAATCCTGCGGGGATTGTGCTGTCGGGCGGTCCGTGCTCGGTGTATGACAGCGATGCTCCGCCGGCGGATCCGAAGATTCTGGAGCTGGGGCTGCCGGTGCTCGGCATCTGCTACGGGCTGCAGTTCATCACGCATCATCTGGGCGGACGTGTGCGGTCGGCGCTGAAGCGCGAGTATGGGCACGCGGAGGTGGAGCTGGTGGACGCGGCGAATCCGCTGTTCGCCGAGCTGCCAGCGTCGCTGCAGGTGTGGATGTCGCATGGGGATGAGGCGCTGGATTTGCCGCCCGGTTTTCATCTGACGGCGAAGACGGCGAATGCGGTGGCGGGCATTGCGAATCCGGAACGGCGCATCTGGGCGGTGCAGTTCCACCCGGAGGTGCATCACACCCCGCTGGGCACACAAGTGCTGCGGAATTTTCTTTTCAACATCTGCAAGGTGCAGCCGGACTGGACGCCGGAGCACTTTATCCAAAGCACGGTGGCGGCGATTCGGGAGAAGGTTGGCACGGGCCAGGCGATCTGTGCGCTGTCGGGTGGGGTGGACTCGTCAGTGGCAGCGGTGCTGGTGCATCGCGCGATTGGCGATCAGCTGACCTGCGTGTTTGTGAACAATGGCGTGCTGCGCAAGGACGAGTTCACGAAGGTGCAGCAAAACCTGCGGGACAAGCTGGGACTGAGATTAGTCGGAGTCGATGCGAGCAAGCGTTTCCTGGGGAAGCTGCGGGGGGTCACCGACCCTGAGGGCAAGCGGAAGATCATCGGCACAGAATTTATTGCGGTGTTCGATGACGAGGCGCACCGGATCGCGCAGGAGACGGGCGGGGTGGAGTGGCTGGTGCAGGGGACACTCTATCCGGATGTGATCGAGTCATCGTCGGTGAAGGGACCATCGCAGACGATCAAGAGCCACCACAATGTCGGTGGGTTGCCGGATGACATGAAGCTGAAGCTGATTGAGCCGCTGCGCGATCTGTTCAAGGATGAGGTGCGGCGGATCGGGCGGGATCTGGGCATGCCGGAGGACATTCTGCAGCGGCAGCCATTCCCGGGGCCGGGGCTGGCGGTGCGCATCCTGGGCGAGGTGACGGCGGAGCGCGTGGCCTTGCTGCAGGAAGCCGACGACATTGTGGTGTCGGAGATCAAGAGCGCCGGGCTCTATACGAAGATCTGGCAGTCGTTTGCGGTGCTGCTGCCGGTGAAGAGCGTCGGAGTGATGGGCGATCAACGGACCTACGCCTACACATGCGCGATCCGAGCGGTGCACTCCGAAGACGGCATGACGGCGGACTGGGTGCCGCTGCCGTATGAGGTGCTGAAGACGATCTCAAGCCGGATTGTGAACGAGGTGCGCGGGATCAATCGCGTGGTCTACGACATTACCTCGAAGCCGCCCGGCACGATCGAGTGGGAGTGACTCGCCGTCACGGGCGGGCGCGCCTTCGGCGCCACTCCTCTGCGGACGCCTTTCTTGATCTCGAAGGGTTGACTCTGATTGACGTTTGTTGGATTCGCTGACTCCCCCGTGTGAGTGCCGAAGAGTCTATGTGAGCGAGGATCGCCCCTGGAGGGCGAGTCCCTGATATTCTTCCTCCTTCGCTGCAAATCCCTGATCGAGGCTGTGTTCCCATGAAGAATCGTTGCGGTCTGCCGTTGGCGCTGATGGCGTCGGCTGTGTGTGCTGTTTCTCTGCCTGTGCTGGCGCAAACTGCGAACGCCCCGTCTCCGGGAATGCCGTCGACAGGGCTGGCGGCCATCAGCAGCGCGTACGCGCGCGATCCGCAGCAGCCCATCGATCAGGACTACACAGCGAAGATCAAGCAGTACACGACGGAGCCGTACTTCAATTCGCCGCTAACGGATTATCTGCCTGCTTCGAAGACGGTTCCGACGCCGGAGAAGGTGTTGGGCGATGTTTCGGGCGCGCCCAACATGCTGCCGTATGCCGAAGACGTCTACAAGTACTTCCGGCTGCTGGCGGCGAGCACGCCGCGGGTGAAGGTCTACACGATCGGGCACACGGAAGAGGGTCGCGAGCAGATCGCGGTGGCGATTGCCGATGCGTCGCTGCTGGAGAAGCAGAAGGAGAACGACGCGCGGCTGGCGAAGCTGGCCGATCCGCGGACGATCCACATGGATGACAAAGAGGCCGCGGACCTGGTGAAGCAATCGTTCCCGGTGTACTACATCACGGGAACGATCCACTCAACGGAGACGGGTGCGCCGACAGCACTGATGGAGCTGGCCTATCGGCTGGCGGTTGATAATTCGCCCTATATCCAGTACATCCGCACACACATGATTGTCCTGATCACGCCGGTGGTGGAGGTGGATGGGCGCGACCGCATGGTGGACATCTACAAGTGGCATCACGCGCACCTGGGCGAGAACTATCCGCGGTTGATGTACTGGGGGCATTACGTCGCGCACGATAACAATCGCGATGCGATGGCGATGACGCTGGACCTGACGCGCAACGTGCTGAACAACTACCTGGCATGGCATGCGCAGGTGTTGCACGATCTGCATGAATCCGTCCCGTTCCTCTACGACAACACCGTGGGCGACGGGCCGTACAACGCATGGATTGATCCAATCCTGGCGGGCGAGTGGGCGGAGATTGGGTGGAACAACGTTTCGCAGATGACGGAGCTGGGGATGCCGGGCGTGTTCACGCATGGGGACTTCGACACATGGAGCCCGGGTTACCTCATGTTTCTGGCAGCGATGCACAACGGGATCAGCCGTCTCTATGAGACGTTCGGCAACGGCGGGGCGGACACGGAGAAGAGGATTCTGAGCCCGGACGAGTATGAGCGCACCTGGTTCAAGCAGAATCCCCCGCTGCCGGTGGTTGAGTGGTCGCAGCGCGACAACAACAATTATGAGGAGACGGCGCTGCTGACGACGCTGTCGTATTTTGCGCAGAACAGCCAGCAGTGGCTGCAGAACTACTATCTGAAGGCGAAGCGGTCGATTGAGAAGCCGGAGTCGGCAGGACCGGCGGCGTATGTGATTGCGGCGGATGCCTCGCCGAGCCGGCGCGCGGAGCTGCTGCGGGTGATGGCGCTGCAGCATGTGGAGATCAGCAAGCTGGATGAGCCGGCGACGGTCACTGACAAGTCGACGAGCAAGGAAGGCGCTGAGACGAAGTCGCAGACTTTCCCGGCGGGGAGCTATGTGATCCGCATGGATCAGCCGTATTCGCGGATCGCCGATGCGCTGCTGGATCGGCAGTACTGGGCGCCGGACGATCCGCAGAAGCATCCCTATGACGACACGGGTTGGTCGTTCCCGGATTTGTTTGACGTGCCGACGGTGCGGGTGACGGATGCGTCGATTTTGAAGGCGAAGATGGATCCGGTGACGGATGGGGGCGCGCCATCGGGCTGCGTGAGCGGCTCGGGCGATGTGGTGGCGGTGAACAACGAAGGCACCATCACGATGCTGGGGCTGCGGTACGAGCTGAAGGACGCGAAGATTTCGGTGGCGGACGCGAGCTTCGATGCGGGCGGCAAGCACTTCAATCCGGGTTCGCTGATTATCCAGGGGGCGAGCGCGGATGCCCTGCAGAAGGCCATCAAAGACGCGGATGTGCCGGCGGTGAGCCTGAGCGCGGCGCCATCGGTGGCAATGCACGAGGCGCCAACGCCGCGGATTGCGATGATGCACACGTGGCTGGCGACGCAGACGGAGGGCTGGTGGCGCGAGGCGCTGGACAAGCTGCATGTGCCGTACGACTACATCAGCACACAGACAGTGGCGCACGAGGGCGATCTGCGGTCGAAGTACGACGTGATCCTGTTTGCGCCGGTGGGGCGCGCCAGCACGCAGCAAATTGTGGACGGCATGCCGATGTGGGGGAATCCCCTGCCTTGGGAGAAGACAGAGCTGACGCCGAACCTGGGGCGGATTGACTCGACGCCGGATCAGCGGCCGGGTTTGGGGGCCAAGGGTCTGGAACACCTGAAGGACTTCGTTGCGAAGGGAGGCCTGCTGATCACGTCAGAAGACACGGCGGAGTTCGCGATTGACGAGGGGCTGGCGCCGGGCGTGTTCCTGAACAAGGGCGGCAACGTGAAGGTCGTCGGCAGCGTGCTGGGCGCAACGTTTGTCGATCGGCAGAACCCGGTGGCGTGGGGCTACGGCGAGAATCTCGCGGTGTACAGCGCGAACGGGATGGCGTTCACGATCGGCAACATGACGGTGCCGCGGCGGGTGGAGACGGAGAAGGATTTCCATCGGCCGACGGGGCGGGGCGGCCCGCAGGAGCAGGATATTCCGCAGGGGCGGCTCGCCGTGGAGCCGGAGCCTCTGCCCTCGCCGAAACCGTGGGAGGCGACACCGCTGAACGAGGAAGAGGCGCGCAACAATCCATTTGTGATTCCGGCGCAGGACCGGCCGGATGTGATCCTTCGGTTTGTTGCGGCGAAGAACCTGCTGCTCTCGGGGCTGCTGGAAGATGGCGGATCGATCGCGGAAAAGGCGATTGTGGTGGACGCGCACTACGGCGACGGCAACGTGCTGCTGTTTGCGAATAACCCGGTCTATCGGGGTGAGACAGTCGGGAGCTATCCGCTGGTGTTCAACGCGATTCTGAACTTCGATCATCTGGCGCGGGCGAAATAGAAACACTCACCACGGAGAGCACAGAGGACACAGAGGCCGAACGCGCTTCGCGTCGGCCCGTATCGCTGGGAGTCAGCCCCTACAATGGGGATGGTCCTCACGGCGGCAGGAGTGTTCTTGATCGAATCGAAAGACAAGCTGGGCCTCATCGCCGGCAACGGACGCTTCCCTTTCCTGCTGCTCGACGCGGCGCGCGCGCATGGGACGGAGGTCGTCGTCGCGGCGATCAAAGAAGAGACCGATCCGGAGATAGACGCGCGGGCGGCGGCGGATCCAGGCGTGCGGGTGCACTGGCTTTCGCTGGGCGAGCTGTCGCGGCTGATCGATATGTTCCACCGCGAGGGTGTGCGTCGGGCCGTGATGGCCGGGCAGGTGAAGCACAAGCAGATTTTCTCGAGCATCCGGCCGGACTGGCGGCTGGCGAAGCTGCTGCTCTCGCTGCGGACTCGGAACACCGACATGCTGCTGGGTGCGGTGGCGAGGGTGCTGGGCGATGAGGGGATCGAGTTGATTCCGTCGACGGCGTATTTGGAGCCGCTGCTGGCCGCACCGGGCGTGCTGACGGCGCGCGGTCCGAACGAGCAGGAGCAGAAGGATATTGAATATGGTCGCGAGGTGGCGCGAGGGCTGGCCGCCTTCGACCTGGGGCAGACGGTGGTGATTGCGGCGCAGGCGTGCGTGGCGGTCGAGGCAATGGAGGGGACCGACGCGACGATTGAGCGGGCCGGGGCGCTGATGCGGAGCCTGGGCGACCCGCCGGCGTCGACGCTGGAACGGAGCCTCACCGTGGTAAAGGTAGCGAAGCCGAAGCAGGACCTCCGCTTCGATGTCCCGGTGATCGGGGTGGCGACGATTCGGACGATGCGGGCGGCGGGCGCGACGTGCCTGGCGGTTGAGGCGCAGCGGACGCTGCTCTTCGATCGCGAGGCGATGCGGGCGGAGGCCGACGGGGCCGGAATTGCCGTGATTGCCCTCGGGCGGGAAGAACGGGGATAATGGTTTCCGCACCGATCGGGCCTCAACGCCGCCCGGACTCCCAGCCCGGGCTACCCTCAACCATGGGCCTCGCACGCAGAAGGAGAAACTGTCATGTCCAGGATTTCCGCGATCCTCGTTGCTCTTGCCGCACTCGTCGTGGTGGGCGGCTTTACTCTGCAACGCGTGTTTGCCGCCGATAACGCGCCCATGCCCGAGGTGGGGCAGACGGCGCCCACGTTTACTCTGCCCAACCAGGAAGGCCAGCCGGTCGACCTCTCCAGCTACCACGGCAAATGGGTGGTGTTGTACTTCTATCCGAAGGACATGACCACGGGCTGCACGATCGAGGCGCATAACTTCCAGCGCGATCTGGATAAGTACAAGGCGCTGAACGCGGTGATTCTGGGCGTGAGCGTGGATACGGTGGACAGCCACAAGCAGTTCTGCACCAAGGACAGCCTGACCTTCACGCTGCTTGCCGATCCCGACAAGACGGTGGTGGAGAAGTACGGCTCGCTGGGGAACTTTGGACCGATGCAGATTGCGATGCGGAACACGTTCCTGATCAATCCAGAGGGGAAGATCGTGAAGGTGTGGACGAAGGTGAATCCTAACGTGCACAGCCCCGAGGTGCTGGCGGCGATTGAGGGGATGGAGAAGTCAGCGTAAAGGCAGCGTATAGCGGTTAGTGTATAGGCGCGGTCGTTACAAAAGGCATGCTGTAGGCCTTTTGGTTGTGTACAAATCGGAAATGGCCGCGTCCCGTACCCGATCCCGTCGTGATCTGCTCGTCTGGCAACGTTCTGTCGAATTGTGCGTTGCAATCTACACCGCGACTGAGCGATTTCCACGGACCGAGATTTACGGACTTACCAATCAGCTTCGACGAGCCAGTTTCGGTTCCCAGCAACATCGCCGAGGCGTATGGGCGACTCTCTCGAGAGCAATACCGGCATTTTCTGGGAATCGCACAGGGATCGAATCTTGAGCTGCAGACCCAGTTGACGATCGCAGATCGCCTGGGATTTGGAGAGCGTGCCGCGATGGCATTGTCGCTGGAAGTCGGGAAGATGCTGACCAGCATGCTCAGAAGCTTCAGAGCCACTCCCATACGCTAGACGCTATACGCTGCCTTACTTACTGCGCCTTCAACGGCGTAATCGGGTGGGCGTTTTCCGGGGAGTTGGGGGAGACGCCGAAATCCCAGACGTCGAGGTTGACTTCGCCGGGCTGGAGAATTTCCATCAGTGCGTATTCGCCGACCGTGAGCGGTTCGTTTGGGGTGAGTTTCATCCAGTGGCGGCCGGGGAGAAATTCCACGCTGGTGGGCACGATGTCGCTGGACTGGGTGGCGGTGCCGGCGCGGCTGATGCGCACAGCGCCAACGACACGCTCGCCGGGACGGACGTCGACGCGCACAATCGCGTAATGGCTGGCGGGCGAGCTGACATCGCTCCTGTCGGGCTTGTCATTGTCATGGGTATTGACCACCAGCGCGGATTCCGGCGCGACTTCCTCGCTGTTGCCGGTGGTCACGGAGACGTAGAGCGCTGGCTCGTTGACGTGCAGGCGAACCCGGGCGGCCTGGCCGTCAATGCGGATTGGCTCCTGCGCACCGTGGAAAGAGGCGATGGCGGCGCGCAGCACGTTGTGGCCGGAATACTCATTGACATTGCCGGCATGCTGCTCGAGATAGACGAGCTCGGGAATGCCCTGGAAATAGTCGAGTGCGAAGATGCCGTCTTCGTCGGGCAGGTGCAGGCCCGGGGCGACCAGCGGAGTGCGGGCACGCTGTTCGGCGCGTTCGGCGGCGACTTCCTTATCGATGGCCGCGGCGTCGCGCCGGTCCTGATCGGGAGTGGGCTGGGCCAGCTGTGGGTTCGCCGGCTGATTGCCCATCGGATTCATTCCGGTGGCGGGGCGGTTTTGAGTGACATCGGCATTCGGCACACCGGCGCCGGGTGCGTGCTCCTTGTTCCACTTGTTGGTCGCGTCCCAGTCGATCAGATTGCCGGGGATGTCTTCCCAGTCTTCGCGTTCGGCGCTGTAGTAGTGGACGCGGTCGCCCTTGATCTGCCATTTCGTGACGATCTGGAATGAGCCGTCCTTGAGAATGAGGCGCTTCGTGGCCAACTGAGCCTGGGCGGCGGGGACGAAGCCGGCGAGCGTGGTCAGGGGCGCGCCGGGAGCGGCGACGAGGGCCGAGAGGGCCAGCGGGATCAGAGGCCGGAGACGAAGACGGGCACGCATCGCTGTCCATTAGATAGGAGCGGGAGCGGTTCCGTCACCCGGGGAAAGTGCGCGGCGAACCATACCGTCGGTACTGCGCAGGTCTGCCGTCTTTTCGATATCCTCAGTGGTATGGTTTCCCGATCGGTACGGGCCGCGAGCGGTTGCGCGGCAGCTTTCTTTCTTGCAGCTTTTAGTTTGGCGGGCCAGCCACAGACAACGTCCACGCAGGAGACACCCTCCAGCCAGCAAAGCGCGCCTTCCTCGAGCGCGCCGGTCCAGCAGAATGCTCCGCCACTCCAGCTGCACGACCTGCCGCCGGAGCCCCATACGCCGACGCCGGCGGAAGCGGCCCAGGAACAGCAACAGCGGATCCTGATGGAGGTTTCACGGCTGGCGAACATGCAGGCGCAGTGGGGACCGGAGTCGTCGACGCCGGGGATGTCGATCGACCTGAAGGAAGTGGGGCGAACGAAGGCGTCGGACGGAACGACGCAGATCGCATGGCAAATTACAGGAAAGGGCTTCCCGCCGGACCAGCAGCTGCTGCTGGTGCGATGGCCATTGGACGCGAGGCCAGAGACCGTAATGAGCGGGCTCCGGCTGGATGGCCAGGGAGTGGCGGTTTGCGCCGCACCGCCGGTTCCGGCCACGGCCACCGCCGGCTCACGGGGACGGGCCGCGGCAAATGCGGGTCAACCGGGTGCGGTGCCCCCTGCTCCGTCGCCTTCGACGGATCCATCCGCGCAACCGCCGAGCTGTGTGGCGACGACGAAGCCAGGCCAGCCCGTGGAACTGCGGGCGGCAGTCGCGCCGGGCGAGGCGATCCGGGTAGCGCTGGTGGGACAAAGCGAGAAGAACGGTACGCCGGTCCGGATTGGAGCGGCGACGAGCCTGGTGCCCTACCCGATGGAGAACACTGACAAGGGCTGCACCCTGCAGGTGATTCGGGGAATGAAGAATGCGGGGATGGTGCTGGTGGAAGGGATGGGCTTCCCGCCAAATACGTCGATGAAAGTAGACACGATCACCGCCGGTCAGACCCGTACGATTAACGCCAGGACCACCGACAAGGGCCGGTTTATCCTCGCGGCATTGCCGGCGCTGGGGGGCATGAACGAAGGGGACACGACGATCCGTATGGGCGGCATCGTCCAGGTCCCGAGCCTGGAGGCGGCCAAAAACCCGGCACCGGTCTCGAACTGCGACCCGACCGTAAGCTTCCACTGGGGAAATGACAGCTACAAGCCGCAGTAGGAGAGGTAACTGGGCAGGAGAGGGCCGGGGCGGGCCGGCTCCTCCGGCTGCGGCAACAAAATTGCAAAAGAACACCCTTTCTTTCCCCCGGGGTTCCTGCGATACTTGATCGTGCCCGCCTGGTTCGTCCAGCACACAAATCCAAAAAAGGTGACGCGAAAATGTCTGCAAAGTACATTTTTGTGACCGGCGGAGTTGTGTCCAGTCTCGGCAAGGGTCTTGCCGCCGCCTCGATTGGGTGTCTTCTCGAAAGCCGTGGCCTCAAAGTCAACCTGATGAAGTTCGATCCGTATCTGAACGTCGATCCGGGGACGATGTCGCCGTTTCAGCACGGCGAGGTCTTTGTGACCGACGACGGAGCGGAAACCGACCTCGATCTGGGCCACTACGAGCGATTCACCCACGCCAAACTCACGCGCGACAACAACCTGACGACCGGCCGTATCTACGAGCAGATCATCACGAAAGAACGCCGGGGGGATTATCTGGGCAAAACCGTCCAGGTGATTCCACACGTCACGAACGAGATCAAGAACGCGATGCGCAAGGTGGCGGCGGAGGGCGACGTCACGATTGTCGAGATCGGCGGCACGGTGGGCGACATCGAATCGCTGCCGTTTCTGGAAGCAATTCGCCAGATGCGCCAGGAGCTGGGGCGCGAAAACACGGTGTTTGTCCACGTGACGCTGGTGCCATGGATCGGGGCGGCGCAGGAATTGAAGACCAAACCGACGCAGCATTCGGTGAAGGAGCTGCTGTCCATTGGAATTCAGCCGGACATCCTCCTCTGCCGCACGGATCGCTTCCTGTCGCGGGAGGTGAAGAGCAAGATCGCGCTGTTCTGCAACCTGGAAGATCAGGCGGTGATCACCGCGAAGGACGTGGAGTCGATTTATGAAGTGCCGCTGACCTTCGCGCAGGAGGGTGTGGACCGGCTGGCGCTGAGGTATCTTCACCTGGAGACGCCGGAGCCGGACCTGAGCCGGTGGTCCGATCTGGTGCGGCGCTGCTATAACCCGGCGGACGAAGTTTCGATCGCGATCTGCGGGAAGTATGTTGAGTACGAGGACAGTTACAAATCGCTGAAAGAGGCACTGGTGCACGGCGCGCTGGCCATGAACCTGAAGCTGAGCGTGACCTGGATTGAAGCTGAAGGGCTGGAAACTCCGGGGTACGAGGAGCAGCTGCGCGGGTTCGACGGCATTCTGGTGCCGGGCGGCTTCGGCAAGCGCGGCATCGAGGGGATGCTGAACGCGATCCGGTACGCGCGCGAGCAGCAGGTGCCGTATTTCGGGATTTGCCTGGGCATGCAGACCGCGTGCATCGAGTATGCGCGGAATGTCTGCGGGCTGGCCGGGGCGAATTCAAGCGAGTTCGATCCGGCGACGCCACACCGCATCATTTTCAAGCTGCGCGAGCTGACCGGCGTGGAGGAGATGGGCGGCACCATGCGGCTGGGTGCGTGGACCTGCGTGCTGGAGCCGGGTTCAATGGCGGCGCAGGCGTATGGCAAGACAGAGATCAGCGAACGCCACCGGCATCGTTACGAATTCAATCGCGAGTACGAGGCGCTGCTGACCGGCGCGGGGCTGAACCTGACCGGGACGACGCCGGACGGGACCTACGTGGAGATCGTCGAGATTCCGGGACACCCGTTTTTCCTGGGGTGCCAGTTCCATCCGGAATTCAAGTCCAAGCCGCTCGAGCCGCACCCGTTGTTTGCGCGTTTCATTCGCGCCAGCTACGAGAACCGGACGAAGACGAAGCAGGGGCAGGCGGAGCCGGCAAAGCTGGCGGTTGCGCAGGGCTGAACGAGCCCTGATCTAGACAGCCGCGTGATCGTGTACAGCGATCTCGATTTTTGGCGGCTGGAGCAGCGTGTTGTGGATGAGGCAGCGATGGACGGCCCGCTCGACGCCGGCGCGGTCGCGCTCCTCGCAGGGGTTCGGC
>JBAUZR010000586.1:0-2808 GCA_049585375.1 Acidobacteriaceae bacterium | reverse complement strand
CACCACATCGCATTCGAAAGGGAAATTATGGCATTAGCAGATCAGGTGTACGGCTTTTATCTTCCTACTGTCTCTCTGATGGGAGTCGGATCGTCGAAAGAAACGGGCGCACAGGCCAAAGCTCTCGGCGCCACAAACCTGCTTATCGTTACGGATGGCGGGTTATACAAGCTTGGCGTCGCGGACCAGATCAAAAAAATGATCGGTGATGCGGGTCTGAAGGCCACGATCTTTGCCGGCGCAGAACCCAACCCCACCGACAAAAACGTCCACGACGGAGTCCGGACCTACGTCGAAAACAAGTGCGACGGCATCGTCACCCTGGGCGGCGGAAGCTCGCACGACTGCGGCAAAGGAATCGGCCTGGTCGTATCCGGCGGCGGCAACATCCGAGACTACGAGGGACTGAACAAGTCGTCGCGGCCGATGCCTCCGTTTCTGGCCATCAACACCACCGCGGGAACCGCCAGTGAAGTGACGCGGTTCTGCATCATCACGAATACCGATACCCATGTCAAAATGGCCATCGTCGACTGGCGGGTAACGCCCAACGTGGCAATCAACGATCCGGTCCTGATGGCCGGGATGCCGCCTTCTCTGACCGCGGCCACCGGCATGGACGCGCTGACGCATGCTATTGAAGCCTACGTTTCGACGATCGCTACACCGGTGACTGACGCGTGCGCGATCAAGGCAATGGAGCTGATCCGCGACTTCCTCCCGTCGGCCGTGGCTCATGGGCAGAACATGGAAGCCCGCGACAAGATGGCCTACGCCGAGTATCTGGCCGGCATGGCCTTCAACAACGCGAGCCTCGGCTATGTTCACGCCATGGCCCATCAGCTGGGCGGCTTCTATAACCTGCCGCATGGCGTGTGCAACGCAATTCTGTTGCCTGTCGTTTGCGAGTACAACCTGATTGCCTGCCCGAAGCGCTTCCGTGACATCGCGATTGCGCTGGGTCAGGATGTCAGCGGGCTCTCCGATCTGGAAGCGGGCGACAAAGCCATTCGCGCCATCCGGCGGCTGTCCCGCGCTGTCGGCATCCCATCCGGTCTGACCGAACTCGGCGTCCGGGAGGACGATCTGGAGATCATGGCTGAAAACGCGAAGAAGGATGCGTGCCAGCTCACCAATCCTCGGACTGCAACGCTGACCCAGGTGGTAGGAATGTATCGGGCGGCGATGGGCGTGACTGAATCGATCAGCCTCAGGGAACTGGTCATGGCGTAATGCGGCCGTAACTTGTGTGGCGCTCCCACCGGACACGCTCCGGTGGGAGCTTTTTTTGGCCGAAGCGTTTACCCTGGCTGGGGCTGCTCCTGTCGGCGGCAGCTCCGGCGGTGGCCTCCGGGGGAAAAAAGGCCCGGGAGATCCATGCATCTTGCACCGCCAAAGCAGCAGGTGCCCGGTGGTACGATAGAAATTCGTCTACAAATCATGATTTGATTTGTATTGACTCGTAGTTCTTTCGGACCCCAAATTCTAAAGCCGTTCCCCAATCGGCACCCCCTCGGAGGCGGTCATGCATATGTTGTCTGGCGGCGTACGGACACGTCTTTTTCTTCCTTTCTCAGTCCTCTGGCCTGGCGGAGTTCTGTTGATCGTGTCGATCTTCGCGATGGTGCCGTTGGCGGCCGCCCAGTCCTCCTCGAGCCTGTCGGGCGTGGTGACTGATTCCTCAGGCGCCTCTATTGCCGGGGCGAGCGTTGATGTGAGAGACGTGAATACCGGCGCGGATCGCATTGCAGTGACCAGTCCTGCAGGTCAATACCAGGTCCTTTCCTTGCCGGTAGGCGACTACACCATCACCGCCCGCCATGCGGGATTCGCCGACCAGGTGCGCACCGGGATCCATCTTGCCGTGGGACAGGAGGCTACAGTGAACCTGCAGCTCGGCGTTGGCGGTGTGCAGCAGCAGATCACTGTTAATGCCGATGCGGCTGCGGTGAGCCTGACCACCACCGACATCTCGGGTCTCGTCGGCGAACAACAGGTCAAAGACCTTCCTCTGAACGGCCGGAGCTACGACGAGTTGCTGACGCTCGATCCGGGCGTCGTCAACTTCACCGCGGAAAAGACCGGCGGTGTTGGCGTCTCCAATTCCACCGTAGGCAACAATTTTTCAGTCTCCGGCAATCGGCCACAGCAGAACCTGTTTCTGCTGAATGGGATTGAATTCACCGGAGCCGCCGAGAACAATATGCAGCCAGGCGGTACCAGCCAGGAGTTGCTCGGGGTCGACGCGGTCCGCGAGTTCAACGTTTTGCGCGACTCCTACGGAGCCCAGTACGGCAAACGGCCCGGGGCCCAGGTGCTCATCGTCACCCAGGGCGGCGCCAACCAGGTACATGGTTCTGCCTACGAATTCCTGCGCAACAGCGCGGTCGACGCCCGGAACTACTTCAATAAGGGGGCCGTGCCACCCTTCCAGCGCAACCAGTTCGGTGCGTCGCTCGGTGGCCCCATTCAGCGGAACAAGACCTTCGCCTTTGGGAACTACGAAGGCTTCCGCCAGCATCTGCACCAGGCGGGCGTGGCGCTGGTTCCCGACGCGAATGCGCGCGCCGGGCTGCTGCCGTGCAAGCTGGTTACGCCGACGCCGAATCCTTGCCCGCCTTCGGGTTTCGTGAACGTAGGAGTGGCGCCAGCCGTTGTCCCTCTCCTCAACCTGTGGCCGCTGCCCGCTGCCGATTCACCGGATTTCGGCGGCATCGCCGAGGTCTTCAACAGCCCGCTGCAGACGATTCGCGACGACTTCGGCACGGCGAGGATCGATCGTGACTTTGCCAGTCACGACACCCTGAC
>JBAUZR010000585.1:0-6240 GCA_049585375.1 Acidobacteriaceae bacterium | reverse complement strand
CGGGCGTCGGCACAGAGGATGGAGCCACCTGGGAAGGGAACCGCTAACCCGACAGTCATGAGAAAAGGCCTTTCGCAACGGCAGTGGCTGTTGGAACAGGCAAAACGGATGGGCCGGCAGCGCGATGTCCGTCGATATGGATGGTGCGGCTCGCCTGCGCCGGACGGGCTCGGCGGACGAGTTGATGCGAGGGTGGGTGCGTCAGAACAGGATCTCCGAGGGTATTTCCGGCGCAGGACCGCCTATCTCATTCGAACCATCACGGCAAGGGTGGGTCAATGGAATTTTTGGGGGATTGCTGTGGATTTTCAGTCCTGGAATCAAGCGGTTAAACAAATCGAGAGCGAAATGTGGATAAGTCGGGACTGAATAGGTATACAGTGTATACATGTTGACGCAGGCGATGGCTGGAAACGCGACGGCGGAGCGGATCCTGGCAGCGGCGGGAGAGCTTCTGGACCGGGAAGGCGCGGGCGCGGTAACGATGCGGCGCGTGGCGGCGGCTGTGGGGATTACGGCGATGGCGGTGTATCGGCATTTTCCCAATCACGAGGGGATGTTGAATGCGGTGGCGGATGCGGGCTTTGTGGCATTCCGGGAACGATTGCTGGCAGCGGGCGGGCGTGACACCGAGCAGCAGCTGAGCGCGCTGCTGGATGTGTGGCTCGATTTCGCGCTGGAAAAGCCGCGACTGTTTGAACTCATGTTCCTGACGATGCGACCGGGAGCACGGGTGTTTCCGGAGGATTTTCGCGCGGGGGCCTCGCCGACAGCCAATATAGCGGCGGCCATGATTGGTGAAGGAATGCGAAACGGGGTGTTTCGCCGGGACGACGTGTGGGAGATCACGCTGGAAATGGGCGCGCTGCTGCAAGGGATGGTGATGCTGTACCTGGGCGGAAGGATAGGGATGGGGGCCGAGGGGTTTCGGGCGCTGTGTCATCGATCGTTTCGGAGGTATTTCGATGGGATTCGAGCGTAAGGGATGGAATGCGGGGCTGGGGCTGGCGGCGGCCGTGGCAACGGCGCTGCTGGTGTATTTCGGGAATGGTCTCGAGCCTCTGTGGCCGCTGATGTGGCTGGCGCCACTGCCGGTGCTGTTGTATGCGTTGCGGAGTCCGGCGTGGAGCGCGGCTTTGGCAGCCTGGGTGGCGATGTTCGCCGGGTGCCTGAACTTCTGGCACTACTTTCAGGTGCTGTCGGCGCCGCCGGTGGCGTGGGTGGTGGACTTCGGGCTGGAGGCTCTGATGTTCGCGGCCGCGGTGATGGTGGTGCGGGGGCTGGCGCGGAGGTGTGCGGTTTGGAGCGCATGGCTGGCGATGCCTGCGGTATGGGTGACGTTTGAGTACGTGCGGAATCTGGTGTGGCCGCACGGATCGGCGGCGTGTCTGGCGTATTCGCAGCTGAAGTTTGTGCCTTTTCTGCAACTGGCGTCGCTGACGGGGCCGTGGGGGATGAGCTTTGTGCTGTTGCTCTTCCCGTCAGGCATCGCGGTGGCATGGCATGTCTGGCGCATGGATTCCCGGCGAGCGGTGCAGGTGCTGGGCGCGACGGCGGCGGTGGTGGCTGCGGTGTTGATCTTTGGAGCGGCGCGTCTCAGAGGGCAGCAGCCGGGGCCCGAGGTACGGGTGGGGCTGGTGGCATCGGATGCGGGCACCAACTGGATCCCCCAGGATCCCGGAGCGCCGACCGAGCGGCTGTTCACGCAATATGCAGAGAAAGCGGGAGAACTCTTCGCCCGCGGAGCGCAGGTGGTGGTGATCCCGGAGAACCTGGGAGTGCTGACGAAGGCCGACGTCCCGCAGGTGGACGCAATTTTCCAGCCGGTGGTTGATCGCGCGGGGACGATGCTGATCGCCGGGGTCTACGACGGGACGGGACGCGTGGCCTGGAACGAGGCGCGGGTTTATACGGCGGGGCTGCCGGTGAGGACTTACCACAAGCATCATTTGCTGCCGCCGTTTGAAGATCGGTTCACTCCGGGTCACTCAAGCCTGTGGTTCAGCGGCGTGGGTGCGGCGGCGGGCGATCGGTGGGGGGTAGAAATCTGCAAGGACATGGATTTCACCGAGCCGGCGAGAGGCTACGGACGGGCAGGCACGGGGCTGATGCTGGTGCCGGCGTGGGACTTCAGTGTGGATGCATTCTGGCATGGGCACATCGCGGTGATGCGCGCAGTTGAGGACGGGTTCAGCCTGGCGCGGACCGCGAAGCATTCCACGATGCTGGTGACCGATGACCGGGGGCGGGTGATTGCGGAGACGGCCAGCGATGCGGCTCCGTTTGTCACGCTGCTGGCGGAGGTGCCGGCTGGGCACAACGAGACGCTGTTCCAGATGTGGGGCGACTGGTTCGCGTGGGTTGCGATGGTGTTGTGCGCGTGGGTGCTGGCACGGCGGTGGTTTTTCACGGAAAGATCCACCACGGAGGACACGGAGGGCGCGGCGGTGGAGGCTACAGCCTCCCTCCGGGGCTAAAGCCCGTGGCTTTCTCCGTCGCGCCGCGATGCGGCACCGCTGCGCGCCCGCCCTGTTCAGTTCATGTGTCACCGCTGGACGCGGGCCCTGTTCGGCTCATGCGTATCTCTGAATGTCACGTCTCTTGAGAGCAGTTCCGTTCATCCGCGCATCATCACTCGAGCTATGTAAGGGCTGATTGGCCGGATATGGGGAACCGGCGGGGCGGTTTCTCCGTAGGTCATGCAAGATGGAATGCCCGGCGTGAAGCTCTCGATTGAGAACGTGGGGAAGTGTTATCGCGGCAGGGTGTGGGCGCTGCGGCAGTTCAGCCTGGAGCTGAAGCCTGGGGTGCTGGGGCTGCTGGGGCCGAACGGCGCGGGCAAGACGACGCTGATGAGCATCCTGGCGACGATCACGCGCGCGACAGAGGGAAGCGTGCTGTGGAACTGCGCGGACGTGGCGCGAGAGCCGAATGCGCTGCGGCGGGTGCTGGGATATCTGCCGCAGGATTTCGGCGTGTATCCCAATTTGAACGCGCAGGAGTTTCTGGAGTATCTGGCGGCGGTGAAGGGTCTGGATGCGCCGGTGGCGCAGAGGCGCATCGATCAGCTATTGGATCTGGTGAACCTGCAGGATGTGCGGAAGCGTCCGCTGTGGGGATTTTCCGGCGGGATGAAGCAGCGGGTGGGGATTGCGCAGGCGCTGTTGAACGATCCCGAGCTGCTGATTGTGGATGAGCCGACGGCGGGGCTGGATCCAGAGGAGCGGGTCCGGTTTCGGAATTTACTGGCGGAGCTGTCGGGCGAGCGAATCGTGATTTTATCGACGCATATAGTGTCGGACGTGGAGGCGACGGCGACGGATATTGCGTTGATCGCGAGCGGGCATCTGGTGGCGCATGCGGCGCCGGAAGAGCTGCTGCGGCGCGTCGAGGGCAGGGTGTGGGAGTGGGTGGTGCCGAGCGCGGATCTGAACGGGGTGAAGGAAGCGTATCGGGTGAGCAGCACGGCACGGCGCAGCGATGGGGTGCATGTGCGGGTGCTGACGGACGAGCCTCCGGTGGGGGCGCAACCGGTCGCGGCGACGCTGGAGGATGCGTATCTGGATGCGCTGTCGGTGCATCGAGGCGGGATTGCGGCGAGGGCGGTGCCGGCATGAAGGCGGCACGCATGCTGTGGCATCTGGTGAAGGCGGATTTTCTGACGCGAGTGCGGCGAACGAGCTTTCTGCTGACGCTGGGGTTCACGGTGTATGTCGGATACGAGACGTTTGTCGGCCATATCGTGCTGCGGCTCGCAGACTATCGCGGCGTGTACAACTCGGCGTGGGTGGGCGCGCTGATGGGAGTGGTGACGAGCGCGTTTCTGAGCCTGGCGGGCTTCTACATTGTGAAGGGCACGATCCAGCGGGATGAGACGACGCGGGTGGGACAAATTCTTGCCGCGACGCCGATGAGCAGGAGCTTTTACACGGTGGCGAAGTGGCTGGGAAATTTCGCAGTGCTGGCGGCGATGGTGGGCGTGATGGCGGTGGCGGCGGTCTGCATGCAGTTGCTGCGCGGGGAGGATCGCGTGGTGCATGTGTGGCCGCTGCTGAGCCCGCTGCTGTTGCATGCGCTGCCGGCCATGGGTTTTGTGGCGGCGATGGCGGTGCTGTTTGAAACGGTGCCGTTTCTGCGGGGCGGCGTGGGCAACGTGATCTGGCTGTTCGTGTGGATGGCGTTGCTGGTGGGCAGCGTCTCGAAGGCGGTGGATCGCGGCGCGACTCCTGGGGCGACAAGTTACTTCAGGGATTTCACGGGTATCTCGAGCGTGATGGCCGATATGCGTACGGCGCTGATGCGCGTGGATCCAAGAGTCGATAATGCGTTTGCGCTGAACATTGGGGATGCTCCGCCGAAGAGGAGGTTTGTGTGGAACGGCATCGGGTGGAATGCGGTGCAGGTGGCTGCGCGGCTGGCGTGGGTAGGGTATGCGGCGCTGGTGGCGCTGCTGGCGGCGGTGTTTTTCCACCGGTTCGATCCTGCAAGGATGGCGGCGCGGGGTGGCTGGCGAAAGCGAGCGAGTGCGGCACCGGAGCAACGGGGTGAGGTGATCGAGCTGAAGGCGGCGCGACAACTGGCGCAACAGAGTCGAGAGGGATGGCGGGGGATGCTGACGCCGGTTCCGCGGGGCGAGGAGAGGACGCGTTTCTTTGCTCTGGTGGCGGCGGAGCTGCGCCTGATGCTGCACGGGCAAAAGTGGTGGTGGTATGCGGGAGCGGCGGGGCTGTTTGTGGGGTGTGTTGCAGCGCCACTGAACGCGGGGCGCACGGGGGTGCTGGTAGCGGCGTGGCTGTGGCCGCTGTTGCTGTGGTCGTCGATGGGGAATCGCGAGGCGCGGTGGGCGACGGAGTCGCTGGTGTATGCGTGCCCGGGTGCGCTGGCGCGGCAGTTGCCGGCGGCGTGGATGGCGGGCGTGCTGGTGACGATGGCGACGGGCGGAGGGCTGGCGATCCGGCTGGCGGTGGCCGGCGACATTCACGCACTGGTGGGGTGGGTAGTGGGAGCGTGTTTCATTCCGAGCCTGGCGCTGGCGCTGGGAGTGTGGAGCGGCGGCAGCAAAATGTTTGAGGCGCTGTACACGGTGTGGTGGTACGTGGGGGCTCTGCATCATGTGGCGGGTCTGGACTACACAGGCGTGGTGGCTGCAAGCGCGCAGCCGGGCGTGTATGCGGGGCTGACCGCGATGCTGCTGGGCGCGGCATGGATGGGGCGGCGGACGAAGCTGGCGTATGCGTGAAGGCGGAAAGACAGCCGGGAGCTGGGAGCCGGTGGACTGTAGCGGCGATTCATTGCAGGGGGGCAGGGAACTGCTCGGGGCTGGCGCGCGTATGTTGGCGAGGAGGTAATCATGGCGCGACGGATATTTGGACGGGCATGGTCGTGTGCGGCGGTGGTGGCCGCGCTGTTGGTGGGCGCGGGTCCGGTGCGCGCGCAGGACTCGGACTTCAACCTGGATCTGCATGCGAACGGTCATGCGACCGCGCACGAGATTGGGCTGCCGGATTATCCGGGGGCGAAGCCGTATAAGGAAAAGGACGACAGCAACGGGAGCGCCGATCTGGGGATGGTGATGAACAGCTTCCATTTCCGGCTGCAGGTGGCGAGCTACATCACGCCGGATTCTGCGGAGAAGGTTCTGGATTTTTATCGCAAGCCGCTGGGGCATTACGGGGAGGTGCTGGAGTGCGATCATGGGCGGCCGGTGGGCTCGCTGCAACAGACGCGGAGCGGGTTAACGTGCGGCGACAAGGGGCACGTGCAGATCAACACGAGCGCAGACTCGTCGACAGATCGTGAGCTGCGGGCGGGAACGCCGCAGAAGTTCAGGATTGTGGCGATCGATACGAGCGTGGGCGGGCAGACGAAGTTTGGGCTGGTGTCGCTGGAAGTGCCGAAGGATGCGAATTAAGGAAGAAGCGGTCAGCTACAGAGCGGTTAGCTAAAGAACGGTCAGCTGAAGAACGGTCAGCTGAAGTCCGGGCAGCGGCCAATCTTCAGGGGCGGTGGCGGAAGAGCAGGTCGGCAGCGACGAAGATGAAGAAGATGACGGAGATGACGCCGTTCATGGTGAAGAAGGCGGCGTTGAGGCGGCTGAGGTCGGAGGGGGAGACGATGAGGTGCTCCCAGAGGAGCAGCGCGGCGACGGCGACGATGCCGAGGATGGCGAGCGGTCCGAGGTGGAAGAGAACGACGAGCCAGGCCAGGAGCGCCAGCATGATCACGTGCATGGTGCGGGCG
>JBAUZR010000584.1:0-9057 GCA_049585375.1 Acidobacteriaceae bacterium | reverse complement strand
GGATGGAGTCGTCTTCGAAGGCGCGGAGGACGTGGATGAGGGCGTCCACGTTGCGGAGGCTGGCGAGGAAGGCGGTTTCCTTCAGGGCTTCCTGGCTGATGGCGGCGACGTCGGCGTATTCAACCGTGGCGTGGACGAGCTTTTTGGGGTTGAAGAGGGCAGCGAGGCGGTCGAGGCGGTCGTCGGGCACTCTGGCGATGCCGATGTGGGCTTCGCGGGAATAGCCGCGGTCTTCGACTTTGGCTTTGGTGAGGATTTTGAAGAGCGAGGTTTTGCCGACCTGCGGGAGGCCGATGATGCCGGTTTTCATGATGATCCTAAGAAAGATTCGGACGCAGAGCGCCAGCTTTCGATGATAAAGCAGGTGAAGCCGGTTACAGGTTGCGATGACGGGTCGCAGATGAGAGGTTTTTCGCAGGAACCGCGCTCCAGGGGATACCCGAGGGCTGGGCGGGATTTCTTATTGATGGCAAAGGGGAATGACAGCGCGGAGGGAAGGCAAGCCGGGGCATACGGGAGCGTGGGCGATCCCAGGCCGGGAACTGGTGGACAGGGTCAGGCGGCGGTGGCGCGGGGCGCGGCCTTGCCGTCCGGAAGAGGCGACTGCATCGCGACCGCCGACGGAAGTTCGGGAAGAGGCAGGTCGACTCCGTTTTGCAGGCGCAGGATTTGGCCGCGGAGTTCGGCCAGGGCCGCCTGAACCTCAGACATGAGGGCTACGTTTGAGTCCCGCAGCATTTTCAAGGTACTGATTCCCGTTGCGAGAGAGGTTCGCATAGCCAGGATTTCGCGATCTCGGGCAGAGACGCCGTCAGGCCGGCCTCGGGGAGAACAGCGCATGGCGACCCAGAGGTCGATATCGGAAGTGCGAGCCAGGATCGCGCTTTTGTCGGAGCCGGTGGGACGCCGAACGGGGAGCCCGAAGTCCTTCTCCCATCGCTGGACGGTGCGGACACCCTTGCCAAGGTAGCAGGCAATTTCTTTCCAGGAAGTCAGGACACGACTTGGATTCCCAAAGTCGCCAGCTTGCATGACGTTCCTCCATGCGTCGGGGGCGAGGTCAGAAAAGTTGCGTAACATGCGATGCATGAAAAAGCAGGTCCGTTGCCGGGTGGTGATGTGTATATAGCTCCGAAATAACTGAAATGTCAAACCGTCGTTTGGTTCCGTAGTGAGGCGTGCATCTTCCTCATTGGTTCAGACGAAGAACCCGGCACGAAGGGAAGGATCGTGCGGAAATCCTGGATCCGGTGTGCAAGACAAAGGCGCATGCATTCGAAAACCACGAAAGAGAATCAGATCAGGCAAAGCATTGCCAGGTTCCGCCAAACACCGGTTTTGAGGAGTGATGATCGACCGGGCCCCGCATACTGATGCCTCCTCCTTTCGTGTTGGGCTGGCCTGGCGGCTGAAGCCGCGGAGTGGGTGACTGCAAAACGGATGATCCCTAAGGTCCTCATTGCCGACGATGAACGGACGATCGCCGATACGCTGGCGACGATTCTGGGAATGCATGGCTTTGAAGCGCGGACGGCTTACGATGGCGAGCAGGCGTTGGAAACGGCGCGCCATTGGCGCCCGCACATCCTGCTGACGGATGTGCTGATGCCGGGGATCAGCGGGATCGACGCAGCCACTGCGATTTGCCGGATGCTGCCGGAGTGCAGAGTGGTGCTGCTCTCAGGAATCACCTGGTTGGGGGATCTGGTGCGGGAGGTGCAAGGGCAGGGGTTTGTCTTCGAAGTCCTGCAGAAGCCGATCGCGCCGGAGGAACTGGTGGCTTGCCTGCGGAAGAATGGGAGCGCCGGCCAGTTGGCATCGCAAGGCTAAGGAGACAGGGGCAATGGGACAGCCAGCCGCCAGCCAGCCCGAAAGCATCCGCCGCCAGCGACATTCCTGCAACTCAGCTCTGCTTTCGGGTGGCGTCTCTAGTTTACTAGAGAGTTAACAAGAGGAGGCGAAGCGGGAAAGGCCGGCCTGGGACAGCATCTGACAGCGGGGACGCACCATGCCTGAGTTGGCTGATGGGAATGAGGTTAGCCGCGGAGCACAGGAGTGGCGGCAGGTCGAGATTTGGCGCGGAACCACGCGCGGCTGTCAGGGCGAAAGAGCAGATACAGAATGAGGATGAAGAAGCCGGAGTGGACGAGACCAGGGATGAGTCCGTTGAGCCACCCGACCCAGACATGAAAGGCCATCCAGAGGATGGCGAGCCAGGGGGCCCAGTTGGCGCCTCGAAGGAGGAACGCTCCGGCGAGGAGGCCGAGAATGCGGACGAGGTCGATCCAGAGGTCCTCAGGGCGGTGGGGGGGCAGAACGTCGCTGTAGTGGAGGGCGAGGCCGACGACGTTGACGACGAGGTAGAGCCAGCCAACGAAGGTGACGGAGAAGGGCCGCTTCATAAATGTTGGGTGCCAGTGTAGCGCGAGTTTTGTGGCGGGAGAATCCCGCATTTGGGGTGGAAAAGATGGAGCACGGAGAAGTTCTGTCCGGGATGCGAAGGGCTGCCCTTCGGTGCCGCCTGGGCAGCGCCCCCTTCGGCTGGCTGGACGGACAAGAGCGCAGAGGCCCAGTTCGCCTCAGTCCGCGTGGTCCGCTCCTTTCTGAGCCGCCCGGGCCTTCGAGCTGGCCTGCACCAGTATGTTCATGCGGCCAGCTCGTGGATGGCCTGGACGAGGAGGTCGAGGTCGGCGACGCGGGTATAGACGTGAGGCGTGACGCGGATGCAGGAGATGTTTTCCCAGACGATGCCAACCGTGTGAATTTTGTATTTGTCGAAGAGGGCGGAGGCGAACTGGGCGGGGGGCAGGCCCTCGATGGAGACGCCACCGATGGCGCAGGAGTAGTCGGGGCTGAGCGAGGTGTGGAGCTTAACTTTGGGGACGGACTGGACGCGGGTGGACCAGTAGTTCTTGAGGTAGAAGATGCGCTCCTGCTTGCGGCGGGAGCCGATGCCTTCGTGGAAGTTGACGGCTTCGCCGATGGCCTGCTCGATGGGGAAGCTGCGTGTGCCGAGGTCTTCGAATTTGCGGATGTCGGAGGAGCGGGGGTTGGAGGCGCAGGTGAGCGGCCAGACCTTTTCGATTTTGTCGGCCTGGATGTACATCATGCCGGATCCGATGGGAGCCGAGAGGAATTTGTGCAGGCTGGTTCCGAAGTAGTCGCAGTGGAGGTCGGGGATTTTGAAGTCGATGAGGCCGAAGGAATGGGCGCCGTCGGCGAGGACTTCGATGTTGTGGCTGTGGGCCATATCCGCAATTTTGGCCACGGGCATGAGCTGGCCGACCCAGTTGACCATGTGGGTGACGTGGATGAGCCGGGTGCGGGGGGTGATGGCCTGCTCGTAGGCGCGGACGATGGCGTCGTCGTCTTCGATGGGGAAGTCGAAGGAGATTTGCTTGTAGACGATACCGTCGCGCAGGGCGCGCTGGCGGTACGCCTCGATCATGTGGGGGTAGTCCTGTTTGGTGCCGATAACCTCGTCGCCGGCTTTGAGGGGCACGCCGTAAATGATGGTATTGAGGGCTTCGGTGGAGTTGCGGTCGATAGCGATGGTGTCAGGGCTGGCGCCGGCGAGGTCGGCGAGTTTGCGGCGGAGGGGCTCGCGGCCCTGATCGAGGATGCCCCACATAAAGTAGCTGGGGCCTTCGTTGGCGAGCTGGTTGTAGCGATCGAGGGCTTCCTGAACGACGACGGGGGCCGGGGAGACGCCGCCATTGTTCAGGTTGATGATGTCAGGACTGACCGAGTAGGCGCGCTGGATGACGGACCAGTAGTCCTCGTTCTGAGCAACCTCGGCGGGGGCGAGATCGCGGATGGCGTGGGCGGCGGAGGTCAAGTCGGCGGCGTGGGCCTGGCGGAAGAGGCTGTTGGCGGAGAAGGCGCCGGCGAGCACGGCGGTCCGTTTGAGAAAGGCGCGGCGGTCGGTGGGGATGGTGCTCGGAATCATGGCAAGCCATTGTGGGGCAGCCGGGTGGGAATAGCAATGGCGACAAGGGGCGTCGTGGTGCAAAGGATTGGCAACGCGCGGTGGCGGGCGGCGCTCCAATTGACCCAGAACAGGGCCGCTCTGCTGCTCACTCTGGGAGTCAGCCACGCTTTGACGGAATGAAAGCGGGTGGTTATGGCGCATGGAGTGTGCGGTGTGCTTGAATTTTGGCGAGAAGGGGGCCATGCTGTTCGTGTTGGCTCCAACCCCAAAGGGGGCCTTATGTCCAGGTCCAGACTGACCGGCCGCCTGAGTGCTCAGGTGGTGGTGTGGGCGCCGCTGATGGTGCTGGCGGCGATGCCTGCGGCGGCGCAGGTGTTTGTTGTTGAGCCAGAGCACGTAGAGAAGCACTATGCGGAGTTTCCGCCGACGCACGTGCCGATCTCGAACGAGCCAATGACGACGCTGACGCGCGAAGAGCTGATCCGCTTCATGGAGCGAGAGCAGGGGTTCGCGATGCGACCGCTGCCGATTGCCGTGCTGACGCTGCGGGCGAATGGCGGGATGGAGCCGGCGGGCGATAAATATATCAGTCTGTTGCAGGCCAAGGGGGTTTCAGCGAAGCCGGGCGAGCGGGTGGTGGTGACGGACATCAAGATCGACAAGGATACGATTGTGCTGGACCTGAACGGGGGGCCGTTCCACAAGCACCGGTTCATGCGGCATGTGTCGATCGATATGGGGGTGGCGGAAGCTCCGCTTGGGCAGGACAATGGCCCGCAGCCCACAGGGACCCGGCTAACGGTGCGGTTCGGTGAGCCGGTGCCGGATCTGACCGGGGAACAGCTGGAGGCGCTGCTGAAGCCGATGATCGACTTCGGGGTAAAGTCGCCGGCGGAGGCGTACGCGGAGACATTGCCGGATTTCCTGCGGGACGCAATCAAGCAGCACCGGGTGCTGGTGGGTATGAACCGCGACATGGTGAACTACGCCAAGGGGATGCCGATTCGGAAGGTGCGGGAGATGGACGCACAGGGGCGGCAGTTCGAGATCTGGATCTACGGCGAGGCGCCGCAGCCGGTGGAGTTTGTGCGGTTCATGGGGCGATACGTGGTACGCGTAGAGGTCGCGAAGGTCGGCGAACCGGTGCTGGTGCGGACGGCGAACGAGATGGGCGACTACTGGGGGAATCAGCCGGTGGTGGCGACGAACCAGCATGAGATTCAACTAGGCGACCAGACGCAGCAGGAGCGAAGCGTGGAGAGCGCGCCGCGGGCGGCGCCGACGCTGCGGCAGCCGGGCGATCCGGCGCCGACGGACGACAAGAAAAATCCGCAGCCGGTGATGGCGCCGGTGAATTTCCCCAAGGACCAGCAGCGGCCGGGAGATCCGGGATACACGCCGACGGTGTCGGCGCAGCCGCAGGCACAGCCGACGAGCGGGCAGCAAAGCAGCGGGCAGCCAAAAAGCGGTCAGCAGAACAACGGTCAGCCGACCAGCGGGCAGCCGAGCAGCGGGCAGCAGCAGCCGACGAGCGGTCAGCAAAACAGCGGTCAGCCAAAGAGCGGTCAGCAGAACAACGGTCAGCCGACCAGCGGGCAGCAACAAAATTCGCCGCCGGCGGCGCAGCCGCAGTTCTGAGTTCAGACCCAAACCTCGAAGTTATGCTGGACTAAGATGGCCCGGGAGGAATTTCGGGTCATGTGGCTTCGTGTCCTTTGTATTTGGATGGGCTGTTTTGGGTGTGCTGGATTGTTAGCTGCACAGACTGCGGATTCCGGATGGCCGCCGGGGCCCGGGCATGCGCAGATGCAGCTGTGGCCGCAGGGAGCGCCGAATCCTGAAAACCAGCCCGCGGCCGCGGGGCCGAGCGCGATGCCTGCGCCGCCAGCGGGTCCCGAGCATGACACGATGACACCGCAGATGCCGCTGATCGCGGGACGGTCGCTGATCCGGCTGGGGAATGTTACGGATCCGACTATCACTCTGTACAAGGCGCCGCAAGGGAAGAACACGCACGCGGCGGTGGTGGTGTTTCCAGGCGGAGGGTATTCGATCCTGGCAATCGACCTGGAAGGGACAGAGGTCTGCGACTGGCTGAATGGGATCGGCGTGAACTGTGTACTGCTGAAGTATCGCGTGCCGGGGTCGGGGCCGTATCCGAAATCAGCGGCGGCGTTGCAGGATGCGCAGCGGGCGATGGGGATGGTGCGCGAGCATGCGGCGGAATGGGGAATCGATCCCAATAAGGTTGGAGTGCTGGGATTCTCGGCGGGTGGACACCTGGCAGCGGCGCTGAGCACGCATTACGAGAAGCGGTTCTATTTGCATGTGGACGCGGCCGATGATGAAAGCTGTAAGCCGAATTTCGCGATCATTATTTACCCGGGATATCTGGCGATTGCAGAAAAGAACATGGAGTTCAATCCGGACATACCGGTGACTGCCGAGACGCCACCGACGTTTCTGGTGCAGGCGGAGGACGATCCGGTGCACGTGGAGAACGTGATCGAATACTTCATGGCGCTGAAAAAGGCGGGAGTGGCGGCGGAGCTGCATGTGTACACGAAGGGCGGGCATGGATACGGGCTGCGTCCTACGGAGCTGCCGATCACGCACTGGCCGGAGCTGGCGGCGACGTGGCTGCGGACCATTGGGGTGGTGGGGAAGGGCAGGGATTAGGGATTAAGGATTAAGGATTAACGGGCGGCGGCTGGATAGACCTGCGGTGGTTCGGAACACACCGCCTGATATTTTCGCCCGCTTCGCGACCGATTCCCTCCGCGCTCAGGTCTGTGGTGAGGCGGGCAGCTCGTTTCGCTACGGGGGTCCCTCGGCTGCGCGCCGGGCGGCATGGTGCACCGCTGGGGAGGTACGTCGCGGCGCTCCGCTCGGGATAACAGTTTTTTATTGATCGCGCGCTACAACCGAATATTGACGAGCCCTTCAGCATTCCCTGCCGCGGACGGCGGTGTCGGACGCTGGGGGGCGCGCCAGTAGTCGATGTGGCTGATCTGGTGGACGCAGCTTACGGTGCAGTTGGGGGCGCAGCCTTTTTCGGTGAGGAACTCGCGCGCCAGGTCGTCTTTAGTGTAGTCGGCTAGTGGAACGCCGGGATAGCCACGCTGTTGGGAGCAGTAGTGGACGAGGCCGTTCTCGCAGATGTAGAGGTAGCGGGAGCCGGCGCGGCAACGCCAGTCGTTGGGCTGGCCGTTGGCGATCTGTTCCTGAAACTGGTTGAAGCGGGAGTAGTTCTTTTTCTTCCAGGAGCGCATCTCGGTCCAGACGGTGCGTTCTTCGTCGCCGAGGGGCTTGAGCTGGCCGGAGCCGTCGTGGATGATGCCGATGGTCGAGGTAAATCCCAGACCGATGGCGCGGCGGCCGATGGTGAGGGCGTCCTGGGGGTTCTTGATGCCGCCGCCGACGACGGAGTTGATATTGACGTGGAAGTCGGCGTGTTCGGCGAGGAACTCGAGCTTTTTGTCGAGGACCTTGAGAGACTTTTTGGACACTTCGTCAGGCTGGACGTTATCGATGGAGATCTGCATGTGATCGAGGCCGGCGCGGTTGAGGCGCTGAATGCGGTCGGGCATGAGCAGATAGCCATTGGTGATCATGCCGGCCATTTTTCCGTGATGGCGGATGCGGGCGATGATCGCGTCGAGCTCGGGGTGGAGGAGAGGCTCGCCGCCGGAGATGGTGACGATGGAGGTGCCGAGGCGGGCGAGGTGGTCGATGCGGCGGAGCATCTCGTCGAGGGGAACGGGTTTGGAGACGTCGTCGTACTCGTTGCAGTAGGCGCAGGAGAGATTGCAGCGGCGCATGGGGACGATCTGGGCCATGACGGCATGGTTCGTGGAGGCGAGGGCGTGGCCGATGAGGGCGAGTTCGCGTGCCTTCCGCGAGGCGGCTTTAAGGCGGCGGGCGGCGGTCATGGGGCGGGCCGAAGACATGTCTCCTCCTATTGGAACATAAGGAGTTGGAAGTGGGGAGGGCGCAGGGGTGAATGGTCAGGAACGGCAGTGGACAGCGGTTAGCGAATAGCAAACGGGCGGAACCGTAATGTTCGAAGGCGAGCCGGTAGCCGGTAGCCAGGAGCCAGTAGCCAGGAGCCAGTAGCCAGGAGCCAGTAGCCGGTAGCCATTAGCAGGAGACAGCGCAGGCGGTTATTCGCTATACGCTAACCGCTATTCGCTGCTTCAGCCTTTGGATTTGGGGCGGCCGGCGATCATGGGGACGGTATTTTCGCGGCGGTCGCGGACAACGGTGAGCTGGATCTGTTTGCCGCGGTTTTCATGGATGGCCTTGAACCACTGGTTGGTGGTGGCCATCGTCTGGCCATTGACTTTGGTGATGATGTCGCCGGCGCGGAGACCGGCAACGGAGGCGGGGCTGTTGTCGTCGACACGCTTGACGAGGAGGCCCTGGCCGTCATGCACGCCGAAGTAGTTGGCCAGCTGGGGGCCGAGCATATCGAGCTCAAGGCCGGTGTAGAGAGGGTTGTGGCCGATGCCCGCGATAAAGCTGTTGCCGTAGAGCGGGGAGACGGATTGCTCGGGGAACTCGTCGGGATCGGGGACGGGGATGTGCTGGGACCACGCATCGGCTTCGATGGTGGAGCGGTCGGCGAGCTGGACCTGAAGGGTGACGAGCTGGCCATCGCGACTGAGCAGGAAGGTGACGGTGCGGCCGACGGGAATCTCACGGAGCATGCGGCTGAGCTGCGCCTGGCCGTCAATAGGTTGATTGTTCAGCGAGAGCAGCACGTCGTGGATGTGCAGGCCGGCTTTGGCGGCGGGGGCATCGTGGTCAATGGTGATGATCTCAGCGCCGCGGGCTTCTTTGAGCTTGAGCTGGGTGGCGCGCTCGGTATCGACGTCGCGGGTACTGACGCCGAGGTAGGCCTGGGAGTGGGTGAGGATTGGATCGCTGGCAGGCAGGACGATGTGCTGGGCGGCACCGACGAGCGGGTTGAGCGGGGCGTCCGGCGTGGGCGTGGACTGCGCCTGAAGGCGAGGGACGAGGCCGGGCGACAGGGCAAAGCAGATGGCGACGGCGGCAACAGAGGGGAGATTCACGGATGGCCTCAAAAGGTGATGCATAGATACGCGCCTCGGACTGCCTAAGTG
>JBAUZR010000583.1:0-1884 GCA_049585375.1 Acidobacteriaceae bacterium | reverse complement strand
CAGTATGACCTCCTATATTTTCCCGGTCTTTCCATCCTTTCGACTTGCGAGAAACTCTTCAGCTTTCTGGATTTTGATCGAATCCGCGTACGCGCTCATCTTGCGAATAGACTCGTCGCTGAGCGGCCCCTTGGAGGCGGCCGAAAATAGGTTCACGAGGAGGTTCCGGATCGCCATCAACTCAGCGAGGAGGACAGGATCCGTTTCGCCGGCACACCGGCCCCGGGCTTGGGCAATGGCAGCTTCACGGAGCCATTCGGAAACCTTCTTGCCCTCGGCTGAGGCGGCCGATTCAATTTCGGCAAATTCTGTTTCGGTAATCCGGGTAGCGATGGATTTGGCGCGGAAGCTCTCACCTGCCCGCGGAGCGGGCATAGCTGGCGGCACCACAGAAGGCGGTCTGGTCTCAGGGGAGGACATCCGTCAGTCGCCTTAGCCGCAAAGTACCTCCGAGCCTTGGCGTTGTCAAACGCCTCGGCGCTAAATCAGTCCATTGAAAGATGTTCACATTTGTAAAGGGCGCGTTTACGCACGGGAACACAATTCCGCCATATACCTGAAAATTAAGATGTTCACAAATTGAGGCAGGCCCGACCCTGTTGGGGATGACGTGTCAATTTTTACCCGCTGCGCAGCAGCGCACTCCCATTGCTGATCTGCAGGATGCCCCATCCATCGCTGCGTCGTGTTTGCGGAACCCGCAGCATTTGCGTTCGAGCAAACTCATACGCACACGTGAATTTGAGTGGGTTAGGGCTCGCCGGCATCGCCTCCTATAGATTCCGCGTTATTAGCGCGTACAAGACGGCCCAAATTGTCTCGCCTCTGGTGAGACAATTTGGCCCAGGAGCCACCGCCCGGTCATCGGGCCAGAGCAAGCCGTCAGTAGAGCACGAGTTTTGTCTCCGCCTGGCCGCTCAGGGCATCGGACCAAAACGTCAGCTCGATCGCCGGCTTAGGTCGCTTTAGGAGAGACGCCGGCATCTCTGCGCGACCCTCTCTAATCATCTCCCCGGTTCGTACCAGGCCGCGACCTCTCAAAGCCCAGCACCGGGAAAGGGAGTGATGAGATTTGATTGAAAGCGTATCCGTCTTCCCAAGTTTTCAGCGGCGCCACCGATCTGTGCCGCTCCTGAAAGAACGCGAGCAGTTTCTGACTCACCTGCTTCAAATCGGCTGGGAGCCGGATCGTGTTCGGGCCACTGCCGGTTACCTCGTTCGCATCGTTCAGGTAATGGGGCTCACTAGCCTGCGGAACGTCGAGCTCTCTGAAATCCAAAGGGCCGGAGAGCGTTGGGCTGACAACAAGGGACCTGAACGAATAGGCAAATGCCAACACACTTCGTCCAGGACCTTTGCGATAACCGCTCGCCAATGGCTCCGGTTTCATGGCGCTTTGGTCGATCCGGCGGCGCAAGGGCCATTTGACGGGCAGCTTGAGGACTTCAAGGGGGCTTTGCAATACCGCGGGCTGGCGGCTATCACAATACGCGTCTACGTTTACCGCATACGTGAGTTTTTGCGGTGGGTATCAACGCACCATGACGATCTCTCGCTCGTGACTCTGCCTGATGTGGACGATTATCTGGCTCGAAAGCGTGAAGCTGGACTACGCCCGATTACGATCGCGACCCTGTGTAACGCCCTCCGCGCATTCTTCCTCGTCGCAGAGGATCATAGCTGGTGTCAGCCCGGCATATGGCGCGGTATCGTCAAGCCGACCCTTCCCACGTACACAGACATTCCAATGGGGCCGAGTTGGGCAGATGTTCGCCGACTCATACGCTCAGTAAACGGCAGGAGACCGGAAGAATTACGTGCGCGTGCCTTGTTCTTATTGCTTTCGATCTACGGTTTGCGGGTGAGCGAAGTGATGCGCCTCCG
>JBAUZR010000582.1:0-6668 GCA_049585375.1 Acidobacteriaceae bacterium | reverse complement strand
GCTGGACCGGTGGCTGTTGCGCCACCCGGGTCGGTGCAGGAAGCCTCCGGCTCCTGAGAGCCGGGACCAGGCAGGCGCGCACCTTGTCATGCCGTTGAGTGCGACGGGATCGAAGGCGGAGCGCGCTCTGCTGGTATCAGTCTCCTTTGGGCGCCCGGGGAAAGGTGTGTCCCGGGAGGCAGCGCAGGCGCGTGCCGCGGCGCGGAGTGAAGCAGACATTCCCGAGTCGACGCGGGCTGTGCGGGCTGCCACCGAGGAAGAATCGCGTCTGGAGGAGTTCCGGGAGCTGGTGGTCAGCGCCGGGGCCACGGTGGTGGCGGAGATGGCGCAGCACCGGCCGAAGGCGGATCCGGCGACGCTGCTGGGGAGCGGCAAGGTGGAGGAGCTGGCGGCGGTGGTCGCGTCCAGCCAGGCGGATTTGGCGATCTTCGACCACGATCTGAGCCCGACCCAACTGCGAAACCTGGAGGACGCGCTGCCCTGCCGGGTGATCGACCGGACGCAGCTGATCCTGGACATATTTGCGCGGCATGCCCGGACTCGCGAAGGCCAGCTGCAGGTGGAGCTGGCGCAGCTGGAGTACATGCTGCCGCGGCTGACCGGACACGGGAAAGCCATGTCGCAACTGGGGGGCGGGATCGGCACACGCGGGCCGGGCGAGACACAGCTGGAGACGGATCGGCGGCGGATTCAACGCCGCGTGCTGCAACTGCGACGGGAGCTGGAAGCGGTGCGGCGGATCCGGACGCAGCAGCGGCAGCGGCGGGAATCGGTGCCAGTGCCGACGGTGGCACTGGTGGGGTACACGAATGCGGGGAAGAGCACGCTGTTCAATGCGCTGACCCACGGAGGGGTTCTGGAATCGGCGCGGATGTTCGCGACGCTGGATCCGAAGCTGAGCGCGATCCATTTGCCCAGCCGGAGAAAGATCCTGCTGTCGGATACGGTGGGTTTCATCCGGGATTTGCCGCACACGCTGGTGACGTCGTTTCGAGCGACGCTGGAGGAGGTGCGCCAGGCGGAGGTGCTGGTGCATGTCCGGGACGCGTCGAGCCCGCTGCAGGAAGAGCACAAAGCGGAGGTGGAGAAGGTTCTGGGTGAGCTGGACGTGCTGCAGAAGCCGCGGATCGAGGTTCTCAACAAGATCGATCTGCTGAGCGCGGAGGAGAGTGCGGCGCAGAACGGACGAGGCGTACCGATCTCTGCCAGGCAGCGGAGCGGTCTGGAGGCACTGCTGGCGCGGATCGACGAAGAGCTGGTGCAGGATCCGATTCTGGAGCAGAAATTTCAGGTTCCGCAGTCGGAGGCGGAGACGCTGGCGGCTCTGGAGGCGGGAGCTGTGGTAACGGATCGCGAGTACGAAGGGAACCTGGTGCGGATGACGGTGGCGGGGCCGGCATCGCTGCTGGGACGGTACCGAAGGTTCCGGCGGGTGCGGAACGACTGAGAATTGGGGTGTAAACGAAACGAACCGGATGACAGAGTGGTGGGAACTCCGATCATCCGGTTCGCCGACCCTGATCCGGGTCGAGGTGGTATTCTCATCATACGCCGGAACCTGGTTCGGTCAAGGCCCCGCGGTGGCGGGATCAAAAAAAAGAACCCGCCGGCAGAGGCAGATCCGCCATTTGCCGGAACCGTGATTTGAAGGGCGCCGGAGTAAGTGTCTTTCGTCATTTGACACTCATTTTTAGCGTCTGTTAGAACCTAAGGTTCCACCTGAAACTTCAGCCGTTCCCGACCGCCAGCCTGTCTAAATTATGGATGAATTGCTGCATCAGATTGGTGATCTTGCGCTCGGCGCCGTGCCGACGCTGATCTTGTTCATAATGTTGGTTTTGGCGTACCGGTTCATCCTGTACGACCGGCTTCTGCGGGTTCGCGCAGAGCGCCGGGAGAGGACTGCCGGGGCGCTGGAACGGTCGCGTCTGGCGATTGCCGAGGCCGATGTTCGCGCCCAGGAATACGAGGCGAAGCTGCGGGCGGCGCGAGCGGAGATCTTCCGGGCGCGGGAGCAGCGGATTCGGCAGTGGAATGCGGAACGCGAGAGCGCTCTGGGGGCGGCTCGTCTGACAGCCCAGCAGCATGTGCATGCGGCGCAGGCGGCATTGCAGGCCCAGGCCGCCGAGGCGCGCAAGCAAATTGAGGCCACGGCCGGCCAACTGGCGGCGCAGGTGCTGGCGGCGGTTCTACCTTCGACCTCAGCGGAGAGCGCCCATTGAAGCGGACCGTCTTCATCCTTTGCCTCGCATGGGTTTTGGCTTCGCTGCCGGGAGTGACGGCGCCGCGGCTGCATGCGCAAACCAATGCCCGACCCACGGCCTCCCAGTCAGCTGCCCGATCGGTTTCCAAAGACGAGCACATGGATGCGCCGGAGGGCGAGAACCAGATCGAGCAGTACCGGCACTCCGCGGTGGTACAGACTATCGCCCGCTACGGGCACGTGAGCACGGAGACGGCGGCGCAGATTTTTGAGGACATCAACTCCGGGGTGCTGCTGGGAACGATTCTGATCGTCCTGTGGAAGGTGGTTCCGAAGCTGTTCCGCAGCCGCTCGGAGACTCTGCAGAGGGATCTGGTGGGCGCGCGGATTGCGACGGAAGAGGCCAATCGGCGACTGGCCGAGGTGGAAACACGGCTGCAGCGGCTGGATTCGGAGATCGACGCGATCCGCCAGCAGGTGGAGCGGGAGGCCGTGCAGGACGAAAAGCGCATCCATGCGGCAATGGAGTCGGAACGGGAGCGCATTGTGGCTTCGGCGGAGCAGGAGATCTCCGCGGCCCAGGCGGCAGCGCAGCGCGATCTGAAGAAGTTCGCAGCGGATCTGGCTATCGATCACGCGATGCGCAAGCTGCAGCTCTCCACGGAGACGGACCGCGCTTTGGTGCGGGAGTTTGGCAAGAACCTGAACAGCGGCTCGAAGGGGAAGGCGTAAATGGCGAGTTTTGTATCCCGATATGCGCGCGCCTTCACCGATGTGCTGTTCGAGCAACACATCAATGCGAAGGACGCTCAGCGGCAACTGGCGGATTTCGCCGCGGCGTGGCATGAAAGCCGGCCGCTGCGCGAATTCTTTCTGGACCCGTCCTTTCCGGTGGAGCAAAAGGTGGCGCTGCTGGACAAGCTGAATGAGAAGCTGCAGATGTCGCAGCAGACCCGGAACTTTGTCGCGGTGCTGATCCGCAACAATCGGATCGCGGGGCTGGACGATGTGCTGGCGGAGGTTCGGCGCGAGATCAATCAGCGGCTGAACATTTCCGAAGCGAAGGTGACCTCGGCACGCAAGCTGGACGAGCAGGAGCGGCGTCAGCTGGAAAAGCAGATTGCAGAGCTGACCGGCGGGCAGGTAGATGCACATTACGAAGAAGACAGCTCGCTCATCGGAGGGGCGGTCGTCCAGGTTGGAAGTACGGTGTATGACGGTTCGGTGCGGGGACGGCTGGACCGGCTCCGGGAAGAACTGACGGCAAGTTAAGCAAACCCACAGCGGCACGACACGAATCAGAAGCGGACCAGGAACAGACGAGCATGGCGCAAATCAAGGCAGACGAAATTACAGCGCTCCTGAAGGAGCAAATAGCCAATTACGACGCGAAGATGCGCGTCGATGAGGTGGGAACGGTGATCACCCTGGGCGACGGCATCGCCCGCCTGCACGGGCTGGACAAGGTGATGGCCGGCGAGCTGCTGGAGTTCCCCCACGACATTGCGGGACTGGCCATGAGCCTCGAAGAGGATCAGGTAGGCAGCGTGCTGCTGGGCGACTACACCGAAGTCCGCGAGGGCGACCAGGTGAAGCGCACGGGCAGGATTCTGAGCGTGCCGGTGGGCGACGCGATGATCGGGCGTGTGGTGAACGCTCTCGGTCAGCCGATCGACGACAAGGGACCGGTTCAGACATCAGAGATGCTGCCGGTGGAGCGGCTGGCGCCGGGCGTGATCGATCGGCAGCCGGTGCGCGAGCCGATGATGACGGGGCTGAAGGCCATCGACTCGATGATCCCGATTGGCCGCGGGCAGCGCGAGCTGATCATTGGCGACCGGCAGACGGGCAAGACGGCGGTGGCGCTGGACACGATCATCAACAACAAGAGCAACGACCTGATCTGCATTTACTGCGCGATCGGGCAGAAGCGCTCCTCGATTGCGCAGGTGGTGCAGACGCTGGAAGAGTACGACGCGATGGGCCACACGATTGTGCTGGCTGCGACAGCGTCGGAACCGGCGCCGATGCTGTATCTGGCGCCCTACGCGGCTTGCGCCATGGGCGAGTACTTCCGGGACAAGGGGCGGCATGCGCTGGTGATCTTCGACGATCTGTCCAAGCATGCGATCGCTTACCGCGAGATTTCGCTGCTGCTGCGGCGGCCTCCGGGCCGCGAGGCGTATCCGGGCGACGTCTTCTACCTTCACTCCCGGCTGCTGGAGCGGGCTTCGAAGCTGAGCGACAAGAACGGGGGCGGCTCGCTGACGGCGCTGCCGATTATTGAGACGCAGGCGGGCGACGTTTCGGCGTACATCCCGACCAACGTGATTTCAATTACGGACGGGCAGATTTTTCTGGAGACAGATTTGTTCAACTCCGGCGTGCGTCCGGCGGTGAACGTGGGCCTGTCGGTGTCGCGCGTGGGATTCTCCGCGGCGATTAAAGCTATCAAGCAGGTAGGCTCCACGCTGAAGCTGGACCTGGCGCAGTATCGCGAGCTGGCGGCATTTGCGCAGTTCGGCAGCGATCTGGACAAGGTGACGCTGAACCAGCTGAACCGCGGACAGCGGCTTACCGAGCTGCTGAAGCAGCCGCAGTTCCATCCGCTGCCGGCGGAAAAGCAGGTGATCATTCTGTTTGCGGGAACGCAGGGGTATCTGGACGATCTGAAGGTGGAACAGATTCGCGCGTTCGAGGACGGGCTGTATCCCTATCTGGATTCGGCGCAGAGCCAGTTGCTGAGCGATATTGCCACGAAGAAGGCACTGGACGACGATCTGCGGAAGCGGATTCATGCGGCGCTGAAGGAGTACAAGCAGAACTTCCTGGCCGAGCATGAGGGAGCGAAGCTGAAGCAGAGCGCGGTGCAGCCGCTGAACGAGCAGGAAAAGAAGAAGGAACAGGCGCAGACGGCGCAGCAGCCGGTGGGAGCGGCGCGGTAGCCAATGCCCAACGTCCTGGATTTACGGCGGCGCATCCGCAGCGTGCGCAACACGCGGCAGATCACGAAAGCCATGAAGATGGTTTCGGCGGCGAAGCTGCGGCGGGCGCAGGAGCGTGCGGTTGCGGCTCGGCCATACGCGGCGATGCTGGCCAGCGTGCTGGAGTCGCTGAAGCGGCGCGCCGACATTTACGATCCGGAGACCGGCGAAATCCGGAGTCCGCTGCTGCTGACGCGGCCGGAGAAGCGGATTCTGCTGATTGTGGTTTCCGGCGACAAGGGATTCGCGGGCGCGTTCAACACCAATATTTTTAAGGCCGCTGCGACTTTCATCGTTGAGAACGATCGCAAGGAGATTGACATTGAGGCGATCGGGCGCAAGGGGCGGGACCTGTTCCGGCGCCGTTATCCGGCCGCCCAGTTTTCCGAAGCGCAGGAAGGCGAGAGGCGGGAGCGCCGGCGGGGCAGCAATATCGAGGTGATTGGCGATCCAACCGGGGTTCTGGAAAAGCTCAACTACGATCTGATCCGGACGTTGGCGGAGCAGGTGGTCGCGGCGTACACGCACGAAGAGATCGACGCCGCGTACATCGTTTACAACGAGTTCAAGTCGGTGATCCAGCAGCGCGTGGTGGTAGAGAGGCTGCTGCCGATTCTGACGCTGGGCGAACAGCAGCTGGCCGAGACGCAGGAGTTCACCACGGAAGAGCGGGAGCGCGCGGCGGAAGCGGCACTCTCAGCGGGCGTGAGCCTGTATCCGCAGGAAGCGGCGGCGGCGCAGAAGCAGTTCGAAGAGGAAGCGAAGCAGTTTGGGACGGCTGAGGTGGACTACATCTACGAGCAGCCGCCGGCGGAGATTTTTGCCGATGTACTGCCGCGCTACGTGACGTCGCAGATTTATCACGCGACGCTGGAATCGGTGGCCGCCGAGCATGCCGCCCGCATGACGGCGATGGATTCGGCGACCAACAACGCATCGGACATGATCGATTCGCTGACCCTGACCATGAATCGCGTTCGTCAGGCGGCGATCACCAAAGAAATTATCGAAATTGTGAGCGGCGCAGCCGCCCTTTAGAGCGAGAGTTATGGCAGAGAACATCGGCAGAGTGGTACAGATTTCCGGTCCCGCGGTGGACGTGCAGTTCGAAGAGGCAACCATGCCTCCCATCTACCAGGCGCTGCGGGTTGTCAGCGATGGCTTCACCGTCCCGATGCCCATCAACGTGATCCTCGAAGTGGAGCAGCATCTGGGGGAGGGCCGGGTGCGGTGCGTGGCGATGGAAGCCACCGAGGGCATGGTCCGCGGCATGAAGGCTATCGATCTGGGCGGACCCATTACCGTGCCGGTGGGCCGGGCCACGCTGGGCCGCGTGCTGAACGTGATCGGAGAGCCGGTGGATGCGCTGGGTCCGGTGAATGCGAAGGAGCGGAAGCCGATCCATCGGCCCGCGCCCGCGTTCGACGAGCAGTCGACGCGCGAGGAGATGTTCGAGACCGGTATCAAGGTCATCGATCTGA
>JBAUZR010000581.1:0-3342 GCA_049585375.1 Acidobacteriaceae bacterium | reverse complement strand
GGCACGGGCAGCAAAGAACTGGACGCGGTTGACCGCGGAGATCGAGCCATATCTATAAGACGTTGAGCTGGCGCACGTCTGCGATGACACGGTCCCGGACATGCGTGATGAGCCGCAACAGGTCGGCGCAATAGACCGAGGGGTTGCGGAAGCCTGCTCCGCGCCGGTACCGGTGCGGGTAAAGGCCGCCACCGCAGATTTCCATCACCTCGCAGGCCCGGCATTGCTGAGACAAGGCGTCGGCGCCGACCTGCCTGGCAACTGTCGTGGGATGGTCCAGCGCGTCGTCGAATCTGCTGGACGTGACGTGCAGGCCAGTGTCCGCGGCACCGGGATAGGCGGAGTTGAGCGAGTCGAGTTGCTTGATAGAGCCATCGGTGTCGACCACGACGACGGTGCTCGGCAAGAGCCCTAGTCCTTCGACCGCGCCTGGCTGGCCGAGCACAAGCTGGATGAGCTCGCTGAACAAGCGGATCCGAGTTTCCTGCCTGGGAGCGGAGTACCAGCGTTCGAAGACGCTGATCAGCCAGTCCGCGTAACCGGTGCCAGGCGGAGGGCAGCTCCAGTTAGCGTGCGGCAGCAAGAAGTCAACCGCGGGCGGGTTGAACTTCAGCAGCGCCTCATAGGTAGCAACCGGGTCGTTGCCAACTTCGATCGTGCACAGTAGGCCGCTGTAGCAGTCGCGGAACTCCGGTGATTCAAGGAGGTACAGGCCATCGGCCACTGCGCCGAAGCTGTTGCGGCCGTTGGCATAGCGGCGATGCCGCCCCGTCGCTTCAGCGTCGCCGTCCAGGCTGACGCCGACCTGGACGTAAAGGCTCTTGAGCGTCTCGAGCATCGGTCGGTCGAGGAGGGTGCCGTTGGTCTGCAGCGCCAGGTTCACCTGCGCCGGTACCCGGGCATGGAGTGCTTCCGCTAGATCTGCAAGCCACTGCGCTCCCGCGAGAAGCGGCTCGCCGCCGTGGAAGATGATGTCGATGCTGTCGAGACCATGGTCTTCGGCGTGCTCAGCAATGCGCTCGACGGCTTTCTGGGCTACGTCCCGGCTCATGCGTTTCGGCATCTGCCGCCACGCCTGATCAGCCATCTCATAGACATAACAGTATGAACACGACAAATTACAACGGCTATGTACTTTCAGGATAAATTGCCTGAAAGGGATGGGCTGGTGTCCTGCCGCGCGTATCCCCGCGGTATCCAGCTCGAGCAGCGGCCACGGAGCGGGATGTCCCGCTATCCGGATCGATGCCATATGAACCAGGCCGCTACGTCCATTGCGCCATCCCCGGGTCTCTTTGTATCTACCCTGGTACTGGCGTCAGGCGGTGGATTGCCAGAGCCGCGCCGATCTACCGATCCGGAAGTGGGTCGGCGGCGGTTCATAGGTATATGCCCACACCGGGGTGCCGCCGCTGTTGCTGGGTCGGTCGGGCAGAAGGTCGCGAAGACACTGAAGACCGCCGAGTTGTCTCGCCGACAAGGTCGCCGTCGCTCCGCTGGGCGACCGGGGCGATCGCTGAGTCGGCGCCCGCCACCGGTCCGGAAGCCCAGCTGCGGTACCGTACCCTGACAAGCCAGAGAGACTGAATGAAGTATCGCCAGTTTGTGAACTCGTTTGCCGACCGAGATGCGGACATCGGAAGCGTTCATCGATCGAGGTAGAGATCGGTGACCTCCGGCAGCGCATCCCCCGAACCGGGCGCCGGCTTGTACCGCGGGCGTTGCGGTCGCACGGGCAAGATACCTGAACTCAGGCGGCAACCCGGGGTCAAGCCAGACAACGCAATCGCCTGCCCGGGCGCCGATGTGCGGCAGGCTGAACAGCCAGGCCACATTACGGGGGTCGGATATCTGTTCCATCGCTGGGAGCTTGGAGCCCGCCTGCAGGGCGGCCATTGCCGAGGAGACAGGATCGATACTGTTGGCGGTATCGGCTACGGTATGCAGCAACATTAGGTGCTTTCCGTGTCGCGCCTCGTACAAGTCGTCGACTACGACGGAGCCGCCATCACGGTCGGCGAGTTTAGTGAGGGTTCCCGCGTGGAGTCGGCGGGTGATGATCAAGGCAACCTTGCCTCTCAGGCAGGATCGGCTAAACCTAGATGATGGAGTCGAAAGCGCTCAGCAGTGTGCCGTTCTCTTCGAGACGCTGACGATACAGCGCGAAGGAGTGCGCGAGGACCGAGTCGCCCAACTCTGCAAGCTGGTCGAGCGGGACATCCCACGGGGCAGAATTAACAGATCTGAGTTCTTGGTTCTGCAAGGTCATTACGTTTCTCCAGTGATTCCAGAACTTGAGCGGCAAATCCGTTTTCGTCGCATAGTACCCAGAAGCGCGCGCCAGTCACAGACGTCACAGACCTTAGCCGTTCGGACTGGTCTCATCAAGTGTTCGGACTAAGAAACTAGCCCTTCAACGGCACGACGCGTCAGCATACTGCTGGGATACCGGTGCAGCGCCCAAAGCCGTTCAAGCCTGTCCAAAGACATTCATGGACGATCGTGGACAAGCTCTGGGAAGCCGAAGCGCGGCCAGATCTCAAAGCTAGGTATCCCCTCGCGGACGTCAGCGTGGGCCGAGTGGCCTCTTTGCCCTGTGGTGTGGTTTCTAAACTCGGCTACCCGCGTTGAGCTGGGCTTTCATGCGGCCCGCTCGTATTCGTTGATGAGGCTGCCGAGGACGGGCCGCCGTTTGATCCGCTCCCGGGAGGGGGCGGCGGCGGGGTGGTCGGGTCGCGGCGCTGTCACGCGGCGACCTGGTACTCGTGCGTGAGCCCGCCGGGGGTTTCCAGGCGAACGTGCAAGTGCGCGACGGGCCGGGATTCCCGGTTCGCCGCGCCTGCGGGGTTCTACTAAGTGGCGCCCTTCTTGGCCGCCGTGCCGTTCCCGGCGCCAAGCAGCGGCTTCATGGCCTCGAGCAGGCTCTCAGCGAACTTCCGCTGGGAGATGAGCAGCTGCTCGGCGAAGTCGTAGGTGCCGGCCACGAACTCTTGGGGCTTGGGCAGCTTGTCGGTGTAGGGCAGGTTGGGCATCGGGATAGACGGCGCGATCGACTGGACTGCCTCAGCCCAGACCTTGAGCGCGTCGACCAGCATTTCTTCGCTCTTGCGGACCGCGCCAAGGACCTCTGTCTGGATCTCCTGGCCGGTGCTGCGGGTTTCGGTCATTTCTGCGGGGGGCATTTTGGGGGGCAAAATGCAGCCTGTGGGGGCTGATCTGGGCTCGTCCCCGCTTGCGTGAGCTGGCGTTCTGCCTGTTCAGAGCTTCTGCGGCGCTTACAGAGACCGTCTGGTGGTCCATGGTAAGGAGAAGGTCTACGGTTCGATTCCGTAAGGGGGCTCC
>JBAUZR010000580.1:0-4671 GCA_049585375.1 Acidobacteriaceae bacterium | reverse complement strand
TTGTCATAGTCGCCGATAGCCACGCCAAAACCCCAGCGGTCGTTGGTTACGCCGGCCCGTTCGGCCATATTGGTGAACGTTCCATCGTGGTTGTTGTGGAAGAGAGCGGCATGCGGTGGAGTAACCTTGCCGCTCATCGCATCGTAGGTGCTGCCGTTAACAACGTAAATGTCGAGCCATCCGTCGTTGTCATAGTCAAGCAGGCCAACCCCGGATCCGTTTGTGTCAAGGATGAACCGCTTTTCAGCAGAGCCCATCTGGTGGGTCCACGTATCCAGTCCTGCCCGATGGGTAACGTCCGCAAAGACTACTGGCCCCGATTTCACGAATCCGCCCGCCGTGATCGGGCGATTTTGAGCATCGTGGATGGCCGCGTGCGCGCCTCCGTTGCTCTCGCCACCCGCCATCGGCTGTTGCGCATCGGGTTGCACCGCCTGAGCCACGGCCAGCGCGGCAATCGCCAGTACCGCAACCGGGAGACCCGAGATAAAGCGCAAACCTAAAGCCCTCCCCTCAGAGAATACCCGCATGTTTACCGGACACCCGGTTCAGAATATTCGCGGGCACTTTCTCAAAACCAGGTCTCAGCCACATCCACAACGTCGTACCGGCCGTTGACGATCAATAGCGTGCGCCATTTGTCAAAGGTCAGACATGGATGCGAGATATCGAAGGCCAGCATGTCCCCCACCCGCAAATCATCATCGGCTTTAATGGCCAGGAACGTATGCTGATCCATGATTTTTGTGGTTTGCCAATGCGGCGGAGCTGTTTGTGGCTGCGCCGTTCCCGGCCGGTAGTGAAGAGCGGCGACTGGCAATCCGGCGTCAAAAGCCGCGTCGCGCTTGCCCATGGTAACGATGGCCTTTTCCGGTTCCGGCCTCGATTGCACATAAGCCCAGATACGCAGCGCAGGCAAGAGCCCTGAGTCGAGCCGCCGCGCTACCGAATTCTCCTCAAGGATCCGAGCCTGCGCCTTGCTGTACGCTCCCACGTCATGACTCAGGTAGCATCCCGGCCGCAAGACCATCTCCACCTGATCGCTCAGTCCGGCCGAAGAAAATACCTCCGCCACAACGTCGTACCAGGCAGAGCCGGCGCCGGAGATCAGCACGGGGGACGAATGAAATCGGCGTTCTTCTATCAGCCGCTGCGTTACTCCCACCGCTCGCTCAAGAAACGCGCGGATCTCCACCTCGTCGCTCAGTACTCCTTCATAGACCTCCACGCCTCGCAGCACGATTGAATCCTGCCAACGCGAGAGCGCAGCCAGCGCAGCCTGCAGTTGCTCCTCATCGCGAATGCCGCAGCGCCCGCCAATCACGCCCAGTTCCAGGAGAACCTGCAGGCGTTGACCCTGCTCCGCATAGAACGCACCCAGTTGATCAATCTGATCGGCCGAGTCCACCAGACAGTAATAGTCAAACCCGGGTGTCTCCAGCATCTTCGAGACGATCCGCATATTTTCCCGGCCAACCAGCTGGTTCGCCATCAGAACGCGCCCCACGCCGTGCTCAAACGCGACTCGCGCCTGCTGTCCAGTCGCAACGGTGATCCCCCATGCGCCATGCGCGAGCTGTCGCGCAAACAGTTGCGGCGACATGGTGGTCTTGCCATGCGGAGCCAGCCTCGCTCCATAGGCCTCAGCAAAGCGGCGCATCCAGTCCAGATTATGTTCCAGCTTCTCCTCATCAAGCACTGCAGCGGGCAAACTCACATCCTCGCGCAGCAGATTCCACCCCTCTCGCCGAATCTCCTCAGCGCTGCGTGAACCTTCGAACCATCGAAGTCCCTTATTCAGGGCTGTCACCGCGGAAGCATGGCTGGACGCGGCGGAAATGCTGTCTTTGACCAGTCGATCCTCCTTCGCGCCGACCCCAATGTAGGCGATCGATGCGCAATGGCACTATCCTATATCTCTCCATGCCCGCCACGCCGACCTGCGACACGCTGATTCGAGGTGCAAACCTGCTGGATGGCAGCGGAGCGCGAGCCGAGCGACTCGACCTCGCCATTGCCGGCGATCGAATTCTCGCAATCGGCCCGAACCTGCACATGCAGCCGGCAGCCGTCATTCCGGGCGAGGGATTGTGCCTCACTCCGGGCTTCATTGATGTCCACACCCATGATGACCTCGCCGTAATCCGCACACCCGAGATGGCGCCCAAGATTACCCAGGGCATCACGACCGTGATCGTCGGCAACTGCGGCATCAGCGCATCTCCCGTCACCCTGCACGGCGGCCTTCCCGATCCGATGAACCTGCTCGGCGCCGCGACGGAGTTCCGGTATCCCTCGTTCGCCGCATATCAGGAGGCCGTGTGTGCGGCTTGGCCAGCGGTGAACGTCGCAGCATTGATTGGCCACACCGCGCTCCGCAACAACCACATGGATCGCCTTGACCGCGCGGCTACCTCCGAAGAGACAGCCGCCATGAGAAACCAGCTTGAGGAGGCCCTGCACGCCGGTGCACTGGGTCTGAGCTCAGGCCTGGCTTACCTCTCGGCGAATGCGGCAACCACTGAAGAGCTTCTGGCGGTGGCGAGCCCCCTGGGTCCAACGGGTGGTGTATATGCGACGCACATGCGCTCAGAATCCGCTGCGATTCTGGACGCGATGCAGGAAGCCTTCACCATCGGCCGTGCCACTGGGGCTCCCGTGATCATCTCGCATCTCAAGTGCGCCGGGATCGATCAGTGGGGGCGCAGCGGAGAAGTTCTTCACACCCTGGAAGCCGCACGCCTCTCGCAGCATGTCGGCTGCGACTGCTATCCGTATGCGGCGGGCTCAAGCACGCTGGATCTGCGCCAGGTGGATGAACGCGTCACCATCACGATTACGTGGAGTGACCCTCACCCGGAAATTGCGGGACGCACTCTGGCGGAGATCGCTCAGGCGTGGCAGCTCAGCCAGATCGAAACCGCGCGACGTCTGCAGCCCGCCGGGGCCATCTATCACAGCATTTCCGAAGAAGACATGCGCCGCATCCTCAGCCATCCGGCCACGATGATTGGCTCCGACGGCCTGCCCTGCGATCCCCGCCCCCATCCCCGCCTGTGGGGAACGTTCCCTCGTGTCCTGGGCCGTTACGCGCGCGAAGAGCAGCTGTTCTCTCTCCCTGAAGCAATTCAAAAGATGACCGCCATGCCGGCGCAGCGTTTCGGCCTCGAACACCGCGGCCTTTTGCGCGAAGGCTATTTTGCCGATCTGGTCCTCTTCGACCCGCAGCGGATTCTCGACCGCGCAACCTTTACCAACCCCATACAACAAGCCGAAGGCATCGCCAGCGTATGGGTCAACGGTGTCCTCTCCTGCACGCCCGAGGCTCCCGCGACCGGACGCAGCGGACAATTCCTGCGGCGAGGCACAACGGAGTGGATCCAATGAAGAGCAGTGAAGGAGAACCAATGAACATCAGGCGCTATGGCGCTGAAGGAGGCAAAGGCGCAGGCGGTCAGCATCTGCCCTTTGCGCGTGCAGTGGCTGCGGATGGCTGGCTCTATGTCTCCGGTCAGGTCCCCATGCTCAACGGCGAGCTGGTCACCGGCAATATTGCTGTCCAGGCGCGACAGGCCATCCAGAATCTCCTCGCCATTCTGCGCGAAGCAGGCTACGGTCCCGAGCATGTCGTCCGTTGCGGCGTCTGGATCGACGATCCCCGCGACTTCTCCGCCTTCAATGCCGTCTTCCGCGAGTTCTTCGGCGAACACCCGCCGGCCCGCTCCTGCGTCGTTTCCAGTATGGTGGTGGATTGCAAGGTGGAGATCGATTGCGTCGCCTGGAAAACGCCCGTCCGCGATGCATAACCTGCAAATGCATCTCTCGACCGCTCAGGAGCGCCGCTGACATCGATTCATGATTGATACGCACAGCATCCTTCTGCTCGTCACCGGCCTTGCTTCGGTTGTCGGACTCATCCTGCTGATCGCCGTGGTGCGTCTGAACCCGTTCATCAGCATCTTTCTCGCTTCGCTCTTCCTCGCCGTCGTCGCAGGCATGCCCCTGCAGAACATCGTCCACTCGTTTGAGGCCGGTTTCGGTGGCACCATCGGCCACATCGCCATCATCGTGGCTCTCGGCACCATGCTCGGCAAGATGATGGCCGAATCCGGCGGCGCCGATCAGATTGCCTACACCCTCATCGACCTCTTCGGCGAGAAAAATATCCGCTGGGCCATGGTGCTCATCGGCCTGATCGTCGGATTGCCGGCATTCTTCGAAGTAGGCTTCGTTCTCCTCATTCCCATCGCCTTTACCGTCGCCCGGCGCACCCAACAGTCGATTGTGAGCGTAGGCCTGCCCCTTGTCGCCGGCCTTTCCGTCGTCCATGGACTCGTGCCCCCCCATCCGGCCGCCATGATGGCAGTCACCATCTACCACGCCAATGTGGGCCGCACCATCGGCGATGCGCTGCTGGTCGGCGTGCCCGTCGCAGTGCTGGCCGGTCCCGTCTATACGCAGTTCATCGCGCCGCACATTCACATCTCCGGCGAAAGCTCCATGGCCGCGGAGTTCATCGAGCATAGAGAGGAGCGCCGCCTTCCGAATTTCTGGCTCACCCTGTTCACCATTCTGCTGCCCGTCCTGCTGATGCTGCTGGGCAGCTGGGCCGATTCCATCGCACCGCGTCCGGGCACGATGAACTCCGTACTGCACCTCGCCGGAAACGAC
>JBAUZR010000579.1:0-5392 GCA_049585375.1 Acidobacteriaceae bacterium | reverse complement strand
TTCCTATATAGGAATATGTAAAGAGCGTTGTGACGGGGGTGACAGAGCGGGGGTTGTTGCTGAGGCGGGGGTGGAGATAACCGCTATTTCGATCACGCGTTTACACCATTCAGCGGCCCCTGTGCCCTTTTGGGTACTGTTTTTCCCCTTTTAACCTAACCGGGTTCCTGCGGTGCGCTCCCTTCTCCTATGCTGGACACTGGAAAAGTCCTGGAAGGACAAGCACTTAGGTCCAGGTCCGGACTACCCCGAGCACGACATCCTGCAACAGGAGACTTCTGCCCTATGTCCAAAGCTGTGAAATACGCTGAGCGAGCGGTGACGATCGCGGCCAATGGCGCCTGGTCGGTCTTTGAGAAGCTGAACAGCATTCGCCCGAACCCGTCGTTTACGCCGAGATGGTCGGACAAGCCGCTGCTGAAGTCGTGGCAGAAGGAAAAGCCGCCGCTGGGGTGGCCCCGCACGACCGACTCCCTGTGCCCGAAGTGTGTGCCGGAGATCCGGCAACAGATTATTGACGGCAAGCTGCCGCACGAGATCCTGCTGAACGAGAAGGTGGGCGAGATCAAGGCGCAGATTGTGGAGCGCGACGGCAAGATCCTGATGGTGAAGGACTGCCCGAAGCACGGGCACTTTGAAGACGTGATGTCGATCGACACGGCGTTCTTCAAGCACCTCGAAGAGGTATTCCCGGGGCGCGACATTCGCGCGCACAACGACGACAAGCTGCATAACCACGGCACCTCGACGGTGACGCACGGGCGCGGGTCGGTGCTGACGATCGATCTGACGAACCGCTGCAACATGATGTGCGATCCGTGCTTTATGGACGCGAACCAGGTGGGCTTCGTTCACGAGCTGACGTGGGACGAGATCAAGACCATGCTGGACAACGCCATCACGATCAAGCCGCGGCGGCAGATGAGCGTGCAGTTCTCGGGCGGCGAGCCGACGCTGTCGCCTTACTTCCTGGACGCGGTGGCTTACGCGCGCAAGGTTGGATACAACTCGGTGCAGGCGGCGACGAACGGGATTGAGTTCGCGAAGTCGAAGGAGCTGTGCCGGGCGGCGGCGGAAGCGGGTCTGCGGTATGCGTACCTGCAGTTCGACGGAATCGGCAACGCGGCCAACAGCCATCGCAAGGTGGGCAACCTGTTCGACGTGAAGCTGCAGGCGATCCACAACCTGCACGAAGCGGGCGTGGACATTGTGCCGGTGACGACGATCATCAACGGCATCAACAACGAGCAGGTGGGGCACATCATCCAGTTCGCGCTGGACAATCCCAAGAAGATCAACTTCCTGAGCTTCCAGCCGGTTTCGTTTACGGGCCGCGACGAAGCGGTGACGGACGAGCGGCGTGCGGCGCAGCGTTACACGCTGAGCCACATGGCGCACGACGTGAAGAACCAGACGGGTCTGGGCGAGCCGACTCGGGACTGGTTCCCGATCAGCTTTATGAGCACGTTCTCGGACTGGGCGGATCTGGTGCACGGGCCGAACCATGAATGGGGCCAGCTGAGCTGCGGATGCCATCCGAACTGCGGCATTGGCATGGCGCTGATGATCGACAAGGAAACGAAGGAAGCGGTTCCGGTGACGGCGTTCCTAAATGCCGATCGTCTGGCGAAGGACATGGCGAAGATCAACGACGCGGCGCGCGGCAGAACGCTTTCCGTGATCGGCGCGGCGCTTTCGCTGCTGCGGAACTACGATCCCACGAAGTCGCCGACGCACTTCCGGATCGTGGACCTGCTGCAGAAGTTCGATAAGTGCTTTGGGGCGACGGGCCGGAACTACGGCAAGGTGACGGGCGACCGCACGATGAAGGATATCGAGCAGCGGCGCGCGGACCGGTGGAACTTCCTGTTCATCGCGGGCATGTGGTTCCAGGACCTGTTCAACTACGATTTCCGGCGGACGGAGCAGTGCATTATTCCGTACGCGACGCAGGAAGGCGAGATCAGCTTCTGCGCGTACAACACGGGGATCGGGTGGCGGAACATCATCGAGAAGATGCACATGACGGCGACGCTCACCAAGTGGTACGAGGAGCACGGGCGGCATGAGATCTTCGCGGGCGGCAAGAAGGTGGGTATGGAGTCGGCGCAGCACACGCTGATCCTGAACCAGGAGCATGTGGATGCGGCTGCCAACAACACCTTCGAAAAGAGCGGCATCGCCAAGAACGCGCGCGAGGAGAAGATCCGCGCACGCGAGGCAAAGATGAAGCAGGATGCCGAGAACGCGAAGATGGCCAAGCTGTACCGCGAGCACGTGCTGGGCGAGAAGCCGGTGGAAGGGCTGGTGTCGATCGACGCGATCGCGCCGGCGCCAAAGCCTGCTGCCGAAAAAGCCGAGCCGGTCATGGGCGACTAGGGACTGACCGTCCCGGGCGGGCGCGGCTTGGGCCGCATAAGAGGCAGACCGCCAGGGGCACAACGAGACAGTACACACCAATCTGCCTTGATCGAAACAAAGGCCACCTGGAAACGGGTGGCCTTTGTGTTTGGACTGCACGTCGAGCGGTACGCGCCTTGCGGCGCAGCAGAGAAGTTTGCCGCGAGTCGGCGAGATGCTGTGATGTCCGCCACGGGATTCGCAGGCGCGGACTTCTACAATTGGGGCAGCAGCCATGAAATTTCGATCTTATTTTTCTACTTTCGGCACCGTTGTCCTGCTTCTAACAGCCGGCTTTTTCGGCACGCCGGCCCGCGCCCAGTTTTCGAATCCGGAATCGACGACGACGGTGGTGCACAACGCGAAGGCGCTGCGTCCGCCGGCGGGGGCACGGGTGGCGCTGGTGGAGTTTGAGGACCTGGAGTGTCCGGACTGCGCGCGGGCCAATCCGGTTCTGCAGGAAGCGGCGGAGAAGTACCACATTCCCTGGGTGCGGCATGATTTTCCTCTGCCGTTCCACCACTGGAGCTTTCAGGCGGCGGTGGATGCGCGGTGGTTCGACACAAAGTCAAAGAAGCTGGGGAATGAATTTCGGGATGCGGTGTTTGCGGCGCAGGCGACGATCCACAGCGAGGACGATCTGCGGGGTTTTGCGCAGACGTTTGCGGGGAAGCATGGGCTGGCGCTGCCGTTTGCGGTGGATCCGCGGGGCCGTCTGGCAGAGATGGTGAAGGCGGATTATGCGCTGGGAAAGAGCGTGGGGATCGTGCACACACCGACGATCTGGGTGGTGACGAGCCAGGCGAGTGGAACGCCGTTTGTAGAGGTAATCGACCGGTCGCGGCTGTTCGCGATGATCGAGGCGGCGGAAGCTGGGCGGTAGGAGGCTTTCACCACAGAGGACACAGAGAGTACAGGGGAACTGGGTGAGCGGGAAGCCCCGTGTCGAGTGCCTTGTGCTACTGCTGCTGTTGCTGGGACTGCTGGAGCTGGAGCAGGGGTTCGGCGGGCGGGGGCGGGGCCTGCGCTTTTTCGACGAGCATCGACCAGTCTTCCGGGATGGGGAGGTCGCGGTCGAACTCGGGAGCGGTATCAGAGGCGGTGACCTGGACGGCGACGTAGAGCTCGCTGGCGGTGCGTCCGCGGAAGAGACCGCGGGTGGGCGGGACGTCGGCGTAGTCGCGACCGAGGGCGGTGCGGATGTGGCGGTCGCGGGCGACGAGGGCGTTGGTGGGATCGAAGCCGACCCAACCCAGCTCGGGGAGGAAAGCCTCGACCCAGGCGTGGGTGGCGTCGGAGGTGGAACGGTCGTGATCCTCACCGCCGTGATAGAGGTAGCCGCTGACATAGCGGCAGGGAATGCCCAGCTGGCGGACGAGGGCAATCATGATGTGGGCAAAATCCTGGCAGACGCCGGTGCGTGTGTGCAGCGCCTCGTCGATGGGGGAATCGACGCGGGTTGACTTTTTCTCATAGCTGAACTGGTCATAGAGACGGGTGTTGAGCTCGTGCAGCAGGGCGAGCGGATCGTCGCGGCGGGTGACGTCGAGCTGGGCTGCCAGTTCGAGAAGTGCAGGGGTGGGGCGAGCGAACTCGCTGGGAAGAAGCATCTCCCAGTAGTCGCCTTCAGCGACGAGAGCATCGAGCTCCTGCCAGGCTTCAGGGGCAAGAGCCGCGGGGATGACGGCGAGCGGCTGATGCTCGACCACGGATTCCGCAATGACCACGAGCTGGCCGTGGCGGCCGGGAATGTCGAAGTGGTAGACGGTGTTGCCGAGGTGGTCGCGATAGGTGAAGACGCGGCAGCGGGGGCTGACGGACAAGGTGAACGAGAGGCAGCGCTGGTTGCTGTCGCTGCGGGGATGCATGCGCACCTCGGTGACGCTCTGGTTGATGGGCCGGTCGTAGACAAACTTGGTGAGATGACGGACAAAGTAGAAGCGCATGGGCTACACCGCCAGGGCCGTTTCCACCGAGTATTGGATGTAGACGGCATAGATGAGGTCATGAATTTCGCGGCACTGGTCGAGGATGCCGCGGAGGAACAGCACGGGATCGCCGGCGAGGATTTCGGGGATGCGGGCGAAGGCGAGGGTGGCGCGGAGGCGGCCGGCAACGCGCATCAGCTCGGCGCCGTGTTGAGTGCGGGTGTGCTGCTGGATGGCTTCGAGGGCATTGTGGAGCGCATCGACAGCGTAGCGGACCGAGTGGGGGAAGTCGGGATCGAGGAGGAGGAACTCCAGAATGCGCTCATGGGTTAGCTCCGCGGTATTGACGCGGCAGAAGGCTTCAAAGGCGGTGCAGGTGCGCAGCAGGCCGACCCACTCAAGGTAAGCGCCGGCGTCGTTGGTGTCGGCGCCGGGAAAGACCTCGCGCTCGTAGACGTCGAGGAGGGTGGTGAGAGACCAGGCGCGCTCGAGGTAGCGGCCCACGCGCAGGACTTGCCAGCCCTCGCCGTGGCTGAGGGTGGTGTCGGTGACTCCCTGGAAGAGATGGACGCCGTCGATGATGGTGGGGAGGAACTCGGCGAGGTTGCGCTCGGAGGGAGCGGCAGTGCGCAGGCGGCTGATCTCATGGAAAAGGCCATTGAGGCGCTGCCACTGTTCGGTGCTGATTTCGTCGCGAATCTGGCGAGCATTTTCGCGGGCGGCGAAGATGCAGGCGGTGATGGAGGCATGCTTTGTGGTGTCAAAGCAGAGGGCGTGCACGAGGGCGGTGGCGCCGACCCAGCGTTCCGGCTCGGCGGCGTCCTTCCAGGCGAGGCCCAGGGCGCCGAGGGCGGCGAGGACGCGCTGCCAGCGGCGTTCGGTACTGACCCGGGAGCGGTCGAGCATGAGGCCCATATTGATGTCGATGAGGCGAGCGGTGTGCTCGGCGCGCTCGAGATAGCGGCTGGTCCAGTACAAGCTGTCGGCCACGCGCGAAAGCATCGGCTACCTCCTTCCCTGCTGCGATGATCCCGGACCCCGGTTCAGGAGCCCGTAAGATGTGG
>JBAUZR010000578.1:0-11634 GCA_049585375.1 Acidobacteriaceae bacterium | reverse complement strand
GTCCAGCTTCTCCTGCATCATCTGATTCCAGGTAGGCAGCGATTCCGAGTCGGCTCCGACGCGTGTGACGATGCCGGTGACGGTGCCCAGCCGGCTGGCAGCGATCGCGGTAGTCGCGAGGCCTCCGCCCGGCGCGATCAGAAACGACTCCGTCTTCGACTCCTCGCCAAAACGCGGCCGGCGGGGGAGCCGGTAAAAGATGAGGTCGGAAAAAAACTCGCCGAACACTACGAGGTCGAAACCTGCGGAACTTTCCTGCCTTCGTTTCGCCATCAATTTCTCCCTGCCCGCTTCAGCGGGGACCTTCTGAGGATCGTCTCTTTATAACTTTCGGCTTAAGCAGCACTGACTGATTGCCTTTGCCTTCCGGGTGACCGATCAGGCGCAGTGCCAGTTTGCCGGCTCTTTCCCCCAGATCCTGGCCGCCGGTCTCCACGCTGGTCAGAGGGATCCGCATCTGACACAACAGCGGGTCGTTCCCGCATCCGGCGAAACGGATGTCTTCCGGAATTCTCACCCCGCTTCGGGTCGCCGCATCCATGGCGCCGACGGCGAGCATGTCCGTATAGGCCATCACCCCGTCCGGCCGTCTCCGCCGCGCCAGCAATCCCGCCATCGCTTCGGAGCCTCGCTGATACTCGCTCTGCTGCGGGTTCATCGTCTCGATCACGAGATCCGGCTGCACCTCGATTCCGTTGCGCCGGAGCGCCTGTCGATAGCCCTGAGAGCGCATATCCCCTGCCGCACTGTGAGAGCCGCGAATGTATGCGATCCGCCGACAACCGCTCTGAATCAGGTGTTCGCACGCAACCCGGCCAACGTCCTCTTCGTTGATGCCCACGTACCGCCCGGTGATCCCCGAAGGCCGGCTTGCGACAAAAATGATCGGCATATCTGTTCTTCCCAGGAGCCCTTCGAAAAACGACGCACTCTCCTGTAAAGACACGAGCAACAGCGCGTCCACCTGCAGGGAAACGAAAATGCCGATCTGCCTCTGCTCGGCTTCCAGGTCATTTTCAGAGGAGGAAATGATCAGTCCGTACTTCTCGACACTCAGCGTTCTGCTGACTCCTGCTGCAATCTGCGCCAGGTACTGGATTCCCAGAGCAGGCAGTATCAAGCCCATCGTCCGGGTCTGCCCGGTGCGGAGGCTGCTGGCGCTGATGTTGGGAATGTAATTCAGTTCCCTGACCCGTTGCAGCACCCGCGCCCGCGTCGCGGCGCTGATATCCGTCTGCCCACGCAGCACCTTCGAAATGGTCATTTTCGAAAGGTTCAGATCTTCGGCAATATCTTTCAGCCGTACTCTCATCGTGTAAAGCGCGAGAGACCTTTGCGCCACCTGGAGAATTGTAGGGCAAAAGTCGGCGCCGACCGATGTGTGGTCCGGCTGGTGCAGAGAGTATCCTGGAAAAGCCCGGGCGCCCCGGCCGTGGAGCCTTCGTGAAATTCAGAATCGCCACTCTCGTGGTTGTCGGGTTCTCCTTGCTGCCGCTGCTCGCCGCTGCTCAAGCGCACCCGCTTTGGCGCATCGGCCGCTTTGACGGCTCTTCTGCCGAATTCAACCAGGGCGAGCCGCACGCAGCCGTCGTTCTGGAAGTGAGCCGGAGCGAACAGGATGAAGGGTGGTACGCGTACGCTCCCTCGGCTTTTTCCGGCAAACCCACCACCTTTACGGCTCCGCGGAGCGTGGAGTTTATGCTCGCCGCTGCGGCGCAGCCGGCGTATCGTCTGAAAGTCTCCCTGATCATCGAGCACTCCAGCGTTCCGGACCTGGGCATCGTAATCAATGGCCGCAAGGGCAGATTCGTTCTGCATCCAAAGCTCGACGACTCGATGGGCGACACGATGGACGCCTTTTTCCCGGCTTATTCGCGAGCCGACGTCGAATGCGATTTCCCCGGCGCCTGGCTGCGCCCCGGCCGTAACCAGATCACGTTCCAGGCCATAGCAGGGAGCGACCAGGGGGTTCCCGATTCCGGATTCAACTATGACGCTCTCGAACTGGATCCGCTGGCTCAGTTGCCCCCCACCGAAGCCCACGTACAGCCGACCATCTTCTACCGGAAGCGCGATGGCGGCCTTGAAGAGCGTGTGGACGTGTTCGTGCGCTCTACGCATCGCCCCCGCTCAGGGCGCGTCTCCCTGCAGATAGCGGGGCATACGTGGCGCGGTGAACTCGATTCTGATGAAGAATTCGGTGAGCAGCGCGTGCGCTTTTGGGTGCCCCGGTTTCCCTCGCATACCACCGCTTCCATTCAGGCTGCAGGGATTGAACACGCGTCCACGCAGACGATCGAGCCCCAAAGGCAGTGGACGCTCTACCTGGTGCCGCACGTCCACCTCGATATCGGCTACACGGATTATCAGGCCAAGGTCGCGACCATCCAGACCCGGATTCTCGATGAGGCGATGGACCTGGCCGGGAAAGACCCCGGCTTCCGATTCAGCACCGATGGCGAATGGAACCTCCAGCAGTTTCTCGGATCGCGTACGCCGGAGGAACAGCACCGCATCGTACAGGCGATCCGCGACCAGAAGATCTTCGTCCCGGCTCAGTCCAGCAATCTGCTCACTGGCTTCCCGACGGCTGAGACGCTGATTCGCTCGCTCTATCCGAGCGCGGACTTCAGCCGGAAATTTGGTACGCCTTACAACTACGCGAATATCACGGATGTTCCGTCTTATTCGTGGTCCTATGCGTCGATACTGGCAGCCGCCGGCATTCCTTACTTTGCGGCGGGCAGCAACAACGACCGCGCCCCCGTTCTGCTGCTGGGTCGTCTCAATCAACGTTCACCCTTCTGGTGGGAAGGGCCCGGCGGCAGCAAAGTCCTGCTCTGGTATTCCCGACACTACATGCAAATGCAGTTTCTCTTCGGATTGCCGCCCCTCACCGAAACCGGCGAAGAGATTCTGCCGCTCTTTCTGCAGATGTATGACCATCCCGACTACCGCGCCAGCGCGGCCATCATCTTTGGTACTCAGGTGGAAAACACCGATCTCTTCCCGCAGCAGGCGGAGCTGGCCGACCAGTGGAACGCCCTTTACGCTTATCCGCACATTCAGTACTCCGGCTTCCACGATGCGATGGCGGACATCGCCCGCCAGTTCGGAGACAACCTGCCCACCGTTCGCGGCGACGGCGGGCCCTACTGGGAGGATGGAATTGGCTCCGACGCACGCTTCGCCTCGCTCGAACGCCAGAACGAGAGCCGCGCGCCCACGGCGGAGAAACTGGCGACCATCAGCACACTGGTCAATCCGCGCCTGGCTGTCAATCGCGACGATGTGAACGCGATGTGGGCCAATATGGTCCTGATGGACGAGCACACCTGGACCTCATGGAACAGTGTCTCCGATCCCGCCAGTCAGGAGGCGGTCCAGCAATTGCGCGTCAAGGATTCGCGCGCCACGACGGCGGATGCCATCCGCGACCAGCTTTTGCGCAGCAGCATGGCCAGCTTGGCCGACTCCATCAACGCCGGTGTCAACAGCCTCATCGTCTTCAACGGGCTGAACTGGACGCGGGATGGTGAGGTGACTGTCGACCTTGATCACGGATGGGAGATCGCCGATCCCGCGACCGGCCAGACCGTGCCCTGCCTCACACTCAGCGACGGGCCGGACTACCGCAAGGTGGAATTCCGAGCCCAGAGCGTCCCGCCAATGGGCTACAAGGTGTACTCCCTGCGAAAGAACGCCACTCCCATACCCGTTCCACAGTCAGCAACGGCGACTACCCTGGAAACCCCGTTCTACCGAATCGTCCTGGACCCCGCAGCCGGGAGCATCCGCAGCCTCTACGACAAACAACTCCGCCGGGAGCTGGCAGACTCCGCCAGTCCCTGGCGCTTCGGCCAGTACCTCTACGTCACCGGCGGCGATCAGGAACCCAACAGTATTCTGCAATATCGCGCCGTCTCCCCGCGGCCTGTCCTGCAGGTGCATTCTGCCGAGCACGGGCGCCTGTTGTCGGAAGAGCGCACGCCCTGGGGATGGCGCGTGGAAATGGAATCTTCGGCGGTCAATACTCCGGTCATCCATACCGAGATTCGCCTCTTTAACGATGAGAAGAAGATCGAACTGATCGAAGAAATCGACAAAAAGCCGGAACTGGATAAGGAGGCAGTCTACTTTGCCTTCCCCTTCGCCATGAATCACCCGCGGTTCCAATATGAGATTCAGAATGGAGTCGTGGATCCAGCGAAGGATATGTATCCGGGCGCGGGTCGCGAATGGTTCTCCGTGCAGCACTGGGTCTCGGTGGATGAGGACGGTGTCTCGGCCACGGTGATGCCTCTGGACGCCTCGCTGGTGACGCTGGGCGACATCAATCGCGGCGACTGGCCGGACACCTTCGGACGGCGGACTGGCTCCATCTTTTCCTACGTGATGAACAATTACTGGCACACGAACTATCGGGCTGAGCAGGGAGGTGCTTTCCGCTTTCGCTACGTCATTACCAGCGCGCCGCAGACGGATGCGCCGGAACTGAGCCGCCTCGGCTGGGAGGAGGTCACCCCGCTCGAGCAGGATGAGATCCGCTCCCAGGATAAGGCCCTCGACCTGCCCGAGCCTCTGCCGGCCAGAGAATCCAGCTTCCTCTCGGTCAACGACCCCGATTTGCTGGTGGATACCTGGAAGCCCGCCGAAGACGGGCATGGCACGATCCTCCGCCTCATCGATCTGGGAGGTGTCTCACGAACCATCTCGATTGGAACTCCGCTGATCGCCCTGAGTCAGGTCGTGCGGACCGATGCAGTCGAGCGCGATGGGGCAGCGATTGCCCCTGACAGTCCTCACGCATTTCGCATCGAGATCCGGCCCCATCAGATCATTACCTTGCGCCTGTTGGGTCAGCGGCAGTGAACGCTGCGGCGCCGGCATTTCAATCGCGCGTACAAGCCGAACCTGCAAATGAGGAAATGGAGGAGTGACACTCGCGTAAGGCGCACGGCGGTGGCTGGGAGAAAGCTGACTCCAATTTCTCATCGGGGGTCCCGCTGCAACCTGAAACCTCTAGCCTGTACCCTGATTCCATGCCCGCTATTGCTTATCTCGAATGCTCCCGCTGCCACCAGCATGTCTCCGCGGAAACGCAGCAGACCGTCTGCCCAGCCTGCGCCGGCTCTCTCTATGTCCGCTACGATCCCGAATCCTTCCGCCAGGCTCGCAAACCCGGCCCCGACGCGCCCGTCTCCATGTGGCGCTACGCCGGCGTCCTCCCCGACGTTGACCCAGTCACGCTCGGCGAAGGCTGGACCCCCATGCTGCCCAGTCGCCGTTACCCCAACCTCCTGATTAAGGAGGAAGCTGACAACCCGACCGGCAGCTTCAAGGCTCGCGGCATGTCCGCCGCCGTCACCATGGCCCGCCACTACGGCCTCAAAAAGCTCGCCGCGCCCTCTGCCGGCAACGCCGCCAGCGCCCTCGCCGCCTACGCTGCCGCCGCCGGCATCGAGACCCACCTCTTCATGCCCCGCGATGTCCCCATGGCGAACTACGTTGAGTGCATCGCTTACGGCGCCCACGTCACCCTCGTCGACGGACTCATCTCCGACTGCGGCCGCCTCGTCGCCGAAGGCGCCAAACGGGAAGGCTGGTTCGACGTCTCAACACTCAAAGAACCCTTCCGCGTCGAAGGCAAAAAGACCATGGGCTACGAACTCGTCGAACAGCTTGGCTGGACCTACCCTGATGCAGTCTTCTATCCCACCGGCGGAGGTGTCGGTCTCATCGGTATGTGGAAAGCCTTCGAAGAGATGGAACAGCTCGGCTGGGTCTCAGGCCGGCGCCCGAAAATGATCGCCGTCCAGGCCTCAGGCTGCGCGCCCGTCGCCCGCGCCTGGAAAGAGGGCGCCCCCGCCTCGAAGATGTTCGAAAATGCCGCTACCTTTGCCGCCGGTCTCCGCGTACCCAAGCCTTATGGCGATTCCCTGATCCTCGAAATCGTCCGTCAGTCGGCGGGCACTGTCGTCGATCTCCCTGACGAGCAGATCCTCGCCTCTCTGTTGGATTGGTCGCGCCAGGAAGGCCTGCTCCTCTGCCCCGAAGGCGCCACCGCGACCGCAGCCTATGACGCGCTGCTCGCCTCCGGATTCCTCAGGCTCGAAGATCGCGTGGTCCTCTTCAACACCGGCTCGGGCCTCAAGTACATCGACGCCATCGCTGACGCCATGCACCTTCAGCGTCCCGGCTCGAAGAAATACCCCGAACGCACCCCGGTGGGCGGCATCATCACGCCCCAATGATCATGCGCTCGGCGGCGGGTTCGGCTCCGGATACTGGCTCCGCACCCGCCGCAGATAATCCGCTAGTGTCTGCCCCGCACGCGGCGTGAAATTCTCGCCCAGAGAATCGATGTGGTCCATGCGATTGACCCTGAAACTGCGAAAATCCTGCCGCAGCTCGCACCACGCCGCCAGCGTCCACGTGCCGCCCCAGAAATACAGCGCCAGCGGATGCACGCGCCGCACGCTGGGCTGGCCGTCTTCCCGGCAGTACGCGACCAGCACGATTCGCCGCTGCTGCGCGGCCGCATGCAGAGTATCCAGCTTGCGCCGCAGCTCGGGCGCTGCTCTAAACCCGGGCGCGTAGAGAAGAACGTCATCCACCTTCTCGCGCAGCTCGGCTGGCAGCACCGCTTCAATCTTGCGCAGCGCGCGATTCGCCGCCTCAGTCAGCTCGGTTCCGCCCCACGCTTCCACCATGCGAGCGCCAAGCACCAGCGCAGCGATTTCTTCGCGGTCAAACATGAGCGGTGGGATATCCAGATCGCGGCGCAGCGTATACCCCACACCGGCTTCGCCTGTGATGGGCATGCCGGAGAGCTGCAGGTCCTGCACGTCGCGGTAAATCGTGCGTGCGGAAACCTGCAGCTTCTCCGCCAGGCTGCGGGCGGTTTGCAGACGGCCGCCGCGCAGGATCTGGACGATGCGAAACAGACGATCGGCGCGGCGCATACGCCGATTCTACGAGGCCGCGTGCAGTCCCACGCGATTCCCTTCCGAATCGCGGATCTGCGCCACGTAGCCGACGCTGGGCAGATGCGACTTCGGTTGAACGATCGACCCACCGGCCTTCTCCACCCGCCTCAGGACCTCGTCGATTCTCCCGTCGCAGTTCAGGTAGATGACAACCCCATCCGAAGACGGGCGCAAGCTCTCTTCAAACGCCACCGCGCCCGACACCCCTGGACGCTGGTAGGGAAAGATCGCAAGGTTGGGCCATGCCGCTTCGTGCTGCAGCGGACTGGCAAAAATCGTCTCGTAGAAACGAACCGCGCGACCGAAGTCGGCGGCAGGGATTTCAAACCACGTGATGGTCGAGGTGACGGTGAGTTCAGCGGTAGCCATGGAAGTCTTCCTCTCATGTTGAAAATCGACTACGAGAGGAAGCATAGGCAGGTGCTGCTGACACCGTCCTGTCAGCAGTGTTTCGAATGTAAGGAAAAGGTGCGCTAGTTTATCTAAATCATTAAATGGTTATTCAGTAACCATTTGCCAGCAAATATTCAAGTGTAAGATCAAAAGACGACTGAGCCCTGCTTTGCAGTGCCAGCTTGATCATCACGTCAGCTTCCACGTTCAGCGGAGCTCCCTTTTCCAGCACATGCAGATTCGTGGCCCGGCGCGTATGCGGAAGAACCGCGATGCCCACGACCTCCCCGTCCCAGGTTGCAATCGTCAGGCTGATGCCCTCAATCGCGATCGATCCCTTCTGCACCATGTACGGCCGCGTGTTCTCCGGAACGCGCACCCGCAGCCACCAGTCGGTTTCGTCCGCATCGGCATCAGCATGAACGGGATCGAACGACGTCAGTTCGCCGCATCCATCCACATGTCCCTGGACAACATGGCCACCCAGCGGCGCACCAGCGGCTGTGGGAAGCTCCAGGTTGACCACCGAGCCGGGTCGCAGTTTCCCCAGCGACGTGCGCGCCAGAGTTTCCTCGGCCAGATCCGCATAGAACAGCGGAGGCTCCATCTCCAGAGCCGTCAGGCAGGTGCCGCTCACGGCAATGCTGTCACCCTTACGCAGCCGGCCGGCAAATGCCGGAGCCGCGACAGCAATGCGAGTCGTTCCCTTGCGTGGCTCCAGGGATACGATCGTTCCCGTCTCCTCAATAATTCCTGTAAACATAAAACAAACAATCTCCTCAGCAGTCGAGCCCCTGAACGTCGCTCCATGGATCGTGGAGATCGGCCTCGACCCGCACGTCCTGCCCAATACATTCGATGATCGGAGGCGCCGGCAGCGTTCCACGAATCGGTTCCTGCAATAACGGGACGCCCGCCGGTCCCAAAAACACCGGCGCATAGAAAAGCGTGATGCGATCCACGATTCCCGCCGCCAGAGCCGCACCGTTCAGCTGGGCGCCTGCCTCCATCAGCACCGACAGGATACCCATCTCGCCCAGTCGCCGCAGAACCGCCGGAAGCGAAACCCCTCGCTCATGACCCTTTTCCGCCACCGCTCTTCCGCCGCCAAACCGGTCTTCCCCGGTCGGATCCGCCTCCACTCGCTCCACCCGCACGCCCAAAGCTTCCAGGGTGCGTTGCCGCTGCGTGGGGGCGACCGCGCAAAAGATCAGCAAATCGTTCTGTGCGGTGCGCACCAGCTTCGAATCCAGAGGAATGCGCAGTCCGGAATCGAGCACCACCCGCAGCAGCCGACGCCGGCGCTTCCTTCCCGAACGATCCGTCAGATGCGGATCGTCCTCCAGAACCGTGTTGATCCCGGTCAGAATTGCATCGGCATTATGCCTCATCTCCTGCACCGCGGCTCGAGCCTGCTCGCCCGTCAGGTAAACCGGAGCACCCCGCGGCGCGCTGCCTGGAGCGGGCGCAATCCGTCCATCCAGCGAAACCGCTGCCTTCAGCGTGACGAACGGCACCCCGCTGCGGATGTGCCGCGCAAAGCCATCGTTCAGCCGCCGCGCCTCCCGCTGCAGAACTCCGCATTCGACCGCAATGCCCGCCGCCCGCAGTTGCTGAGCGCCCTTGCCGTTCACTGCAGGATTGGGATCGCCGGTCGCAATCACTACCCGTGCTACTCCAGCCTGAATCAGTGCCTGGGTGCAGGGTCCGGTCCGGCCCGTCGTGCAGCAGGGTTCCAGCGTGACATACGCCGTCGCGCCCCGGGCCGCTTCGCCGGCCGCCTTCAGCGCTACAACCTCCGCGTGATCCTTCCGTTCGTATTCGTGGAAGCCTTCCCCGACGATCCGTCCCTCCCGCACCAGCACGCATCCAACCGCAGGATTCGGAGAAGCAAGCCCGACGGAGTCCTGAGCGAGCTCCAGCGCACGACGCATCCATCGATCGTGCTCAGCGGCTATTTCCAATGGTCTCGATCCGAGATCTTTCGGCACAGGGTCTCTTTCAACTTGCCGAGGGGCCGGCTTCGTCAGGCTTCCAGCAGTGAGTTCGCAAAGGCCGTGCTGTCGAAGGGCAGCAGGTCTTCCAGTTGTTCGCCGACACCTACAAAGCGCACCGGCAGCTTCATCTCCCGCGCGATGGCCACAGCAATGCCACCCTTCGCCGTCCCGTCCAGCTTGGTCAGGACAATGCCCGTGACCCCCGCCGATTCCGTAAACTGCCGCGCCTGCTGCAGTCCGTTTTGCCCCGTCGTGGCATCAAGCACCAGCAGCACCTCATGCGGTGCATCCGGAATAATGCGCTGCGCTGTCCGCCGCATCTTGTCCAGCTCCGCCATCAGGCCGGTCTTCGTGTGCAGGCGTCCGGCGGTGTCTACGATCACCACATCGGTCTGGCGCGCCTTTGCCGCAGTCAGCGCGTCGAACAGAACCGCGGAGGGATCGCCCCCCTGTTTGGTCCTGATCATCTCCACCCCGCTGCGCTCACCCCACACCTCCAGCTGCTCAATTGCCGCCGCGCGAAACGTGTCCGCCGCACACAGCAGCGCCGTCTTGCCCTGCGCCCGATAGAACGCCGCCAGCTTGCCCGTGGTCGTCGTCTTGCCCGTCCCGTTTACACCCACCATCATGATCACTTCCGGAGGCCCAACGACCGCGGCGGCCGGGCGCGTATTCTCGTCCAGCATCAGTCGAATCTGCTCCTTCAGCAGCTCCTTCAGCTCGGCGCCGTCCCGGATCTGCTGGCGCTTCGCCCGTTCGCGCAGGTTGCTCGTGATCTCGGCCGCCGTGGTCACGCCGATATCCGACGCGATCAGGCTCATCTCCAACTCTTCCAGCGCCGACTCATCGACCGTCCGGGTCATGGCCAGAACGCTGTCGATGCGCTCTCCCAGGTTGTCGCGCGTGCGGGAAACCGCCTCCCGCATGCGTTCAAACACACCCTTCTTTTCCGGCTGCTCCAGGCTGCCAAATAACGTCTGAATCATGTGAACCGCAACCTCACCGCATCTCTTCTTCGAGTGTAGCGAACCATTGGATGCAGTGTTGCGCGCCGTTCCGGTGCTTACACCAGTTCGGCCACCGCCGGCTTGCGCATGCGGAAGGTCACCGGCGTCCGCACGTCCTTCACTTCCAGAGCGCCGCTGCCCACCAGCTCTCCCAGCGCCTCCACGACAGCGGGGTCGTAGCGGGTGCCCGCCAGCCGCCGCAGAATGTCCAGCACGTAGTCCGCATTCATGGCTGCCTGATAAGGACGCGGCGTGGTCATTGCATCGAAGGAGTCCGCTACCGCGATGATGCGCGCCATCAGCGGAATCTGTTCGCCCTCGAGGCCATAGGGGTAACCGAGCCCGTCGAGCGATTCGTGGTGAAGCTCCACACCCGGTACCAGGTCGCGCAGCATTGCGATCGGCCGCAGAATCGCCGCGCCCTTCACCGTGTGCGCCTTCACGATCTCGAACTCTTCCGCCGACAACGGCGTCTGCTTCATCACCAGGTAATCTTCCACGCCCATGCAGCCAATATCGTGCAGCAGCGCGGAAAGGCGAATACGTTCCACCTGCGCTTGTTCCAGCCCCAGCTTCCACGCGATCGACGCCGCGTAAGCAGCCACCCTCTCGGAGTGTCCGCGCAGGTAAATGGTCCGCTCGTCCACTGCCTTGGCAATCATCCGCATCAGTTCCGTCAGCGTCTCATAGAGCTGGCGGGCTTCTTCCTGCTTCTCGCGCCGCGTCTCGTGCAGCGCCTTTAAAACTCCCTGCCATGACGGAATTGCATCGCTCAGCAGGTCATCGGACGAATCGTTCGGGAACTCCTGCTCGCGGCCATTCAGCGTCATGTCCACGACCCGCACCAGCGCCTGCGTTCGATGCGACAGCCATTGGGTAAACAGCCACGCCGCTCCCGCGCTCAGCGTCAGCTCCAGCGCCAGCCCGGTCGCACTCGCCGCTACCGGGCTCAGCATCTTTTGCGCGAACAGCATCGTCACCACCGTGATGGTGCTGATCGCTGCGAAGACCGCCAGGAACCGTGCGAACACACGCCAGCGGAAGCGCGCGCTCCCCGGAGTACCGCCGTTCCGGGGCCCGAGACCAGGGTTGTCAGGCATTCCCCACCTTTCTTCGCCAGTCTACGGAGATTGTGCCCCCTCTACCTTCCCCCGAAGGTGGTAAGTCGGCAATCTGAGAGGGAATAAGGACTTACCACCGTAATAGGGGACCGCGATCTTTTCCCCAAATGGGGGTGCGACCCTATTC
>JBAUZR010000577.1:0-2531 GCA_049585375.1 Acidobacteriaceae bacterium | reverse complement strand
CTTGCAGTCGATCACCTCCCGGTTGTCGAAGTCGATCTTCGTGTAGATCCCGAGGCTGCCGACGATGCGGGTGATCGGATCCCAGTTCATTTCGACGAGATTGCGCCGGCCCCGGGAAGCCTCGGTATCCGGTAGAACAGTCGTTGCCATAAGATCTCCTCTTCGCTGCGGTGCGGTGCGAGGGCGGACGGACTAGGAAACCCGCCTGATGGGAGCAGAGGGTGTTGTGCGAGGCCGCGACGGCTGCTGGGCGGAGGCTCCGACGGAGTAATCGCGCTTATATCCCGTTGTCAGCTGATCGCCGCGATGGCGCCACTTCGGCTCTTTATTCACGGTGGTGTTGGTAACCTCGCGCAGGCTGCGGATCATCTTCCCGTAGGCGCCTATCGCGGCCGAGGAGATTCGCGCACCCGGAGGCTCATCCATGAAGGGCATGAACTTGTCCGGGAATCCGGGCATTGTGCAGCCGATGCAGATGCCGCCCACATTGGGGCAGCCGCCGATGCCGCGCATCCAGCCGCGCTTGGTCACATTGCAATTGACCACGGGGCCCCAGCAGCCCACCTTGACCAGGCATTTGGGCGAGCCATATTCCAGCGCGAAATCGCCCTGCTCGTAGTAGCCGGCGCGATCGCAGCCTTCGTGAACCGTCTTGCCAAAGAGCCATGTGGGGCGAAGCTGGTCGTCGAGCGGGATGATAGGGGCGAGTCCGGCCACCTGATAGAGGAGGTAGAGGAGAGTTTCGGTGAAGTTGTCCGGCTGAACCGGGCAGCCGGGAATATTGACCACAGGCAGGCCGGCTTTCGAGCGCCAGTTCCAGCCCAGATAATCGGCGAGCCCCATGCAGCCGGTGGGATTGCCCGCCATGCCGTGAATTCCGCCGTAGGTCGCGCAGGTGCCGATGGCGACCACCGCCAGTGCTTTGGGAGTGAGGCGATCGATCCACTCGCAGGTGGTGATGGGCTGGCCGGAGTGCGGGTCGGTTCCCATCGCAGCCCAGTAGCCTTCCTTCTTGATGCGCTCGTTGGGGATGGATCCTTCGACGACCAGCACGAAGGGCTCAAGGCGCCCCGCCTCCGCCTCATAGAAGAACTTCATGAACTCATCGCCGACTTCCCAGGCGAGGACAGGATTGTGGAGGTGGACCTTGGGCAGTCCAGGAATCGCGCCCAGCAGGACATCTTCAATGCTCGGCTGCTCGGCGGCTGTCACGGAGACGGAATCACCATCGCAACTTAGTCCAGCGGTGATCCAGAGGATGTGAACGTCGGAAGGTGGGGATGCGACGCTCTGGGGCGATCTCGACTCGGAGACCATGGTGCTCCTCCCGTCCTGACTGATTTTCGGGCGATCCCGAACTCGGAGACTCATCAGGAGGCGCGGTGCACCGCACGGGCGGAACGTCGTCGCGCTGACTGGGTTGTGAAGTCGGAAATCCCTCTTTTGCCGGGATGAGCGCATTCAATCGCAGGATGCCCGGGACTCTGTGGAAATTCAGGCCCACGGCGGTTTGTGATGGTGATAGGCAACGGGGATCGATTGTGGATGTCAGCTCAATCGGAGGTAGGTGGTATAGGGAAGATCGCCGAGCGATGTAAAGGGCAGCAGCGTTACGGGGCCACTCGATGCGGACGCCTGCCACTGGCGTTCGCTCAGGCGACGGGCAGACAGGAGCTGTTCGCGGGTCACCCGAGGCTGGGGATCGCCCTGGTTGCGGTTGACCGCCATCAGGACGACCGGCCCACGCAACAAAGCCACGGTATCGGTGTGCCGCTCATCGATCGGCTCCAGACGCAGCGGGAGGGGCAGGTCCAGTTCCACGCGGTCGTCCGTCTTCCACTGGCGCTGGATCGCGGCAAACCGCCCGGGCACCGCCAGACCCGGTTGTCGGGTACCATTCACGGAAATCGAGGCTCCCTCCGCCCACTCCGGAATCCGGAAGTACAAGGTCTGCTCGGCGGGATGCGAGGCGGTCATCGTAAACGTCACAGGACTGTCGAAGGGATATGGCCCGTCCTGGGTCAGGGAAAATGCGACGCCGTCTTCAGTCCAGCGGAGGGTCGAAGGTAAATAGAGGTTCACGTAGATCGCACGTGGGCCACGGAAATAGCTGTTGATGCGGTAATCGGTCGCGACCTGGGGCAGCGTTCCCGAACAGCAGGGCCAGCGCGCACCGTGATAGAAGCGCGCACCGTGGTAGTTATAGTCCGAGTAATAAAACGCGTGGCCATTCTCCTCGAGCGGCTTTGCGCCGAGCACAGTGTTGACCATCATGCGCTCCATGCTGTCGCCATAGCGGGAGTCACGGGTCACGCGGAGCAGATAGCGGGTAATTTTGAAGTGCGCATACGAACCGCAGGGCGTCTCGAAACTGTGGTGGGTGTTGGCCAGGCTCTCGTAAACATCATTGCTCTGCGGTGCGCGCAACTGCTCATCCGGTCCCCAGCCACCGGTGGCATAGCTCTGCTGCTGGAGCATCGCAAAGGCGTTTTGCGCCGCTCGCAGATGCTTTTCGCTGCCGGCCACCATCC
>JBAUZR010000576.1:0-2666 GCA_049585375.1 Acidobacteriaceae bacterium | reverse complement strand
CAGGTGGACCATGCGGAGGCGCGCAAGGCTGCACTGGAAGCTTTCCAGGAGATGAAGCAGGGGCAGCGGGGAAAATGATGGATTTAGAGGGATCCGCCGTTAATGGCGGCTCTTGTCCTTCATGCGTTCGATGACGAATTTGGGAACGAGGCCATCGACAGAGCCGCCGAGACGGAAGACTTCCTTGACCAGGCGCGAGCTGACGAAGGAGTACTTCGCGTCGGGCATGAGGAAAATCGTTTCGACGTCAGGGGCGAGGCGGCGGTTCATCAGCGCCATCTGGAGCTCATATTCGTAATCGCTGATGGCGCGAATGCCGCGGACGATGGCATGCGCACGCTCCTCGCGGGCGAAGTCGACGAGGAGACCGTCAAAGGTTGCGACCGAGACATTTCCGAACTCCGCGGTGCCTTCCGAGAGCATGGACACGCGCTCCTCGACTGTGAAGAGAGGGTTTTTGGCGGAATTGCGGAGGATGCCCACGACCAGATGGTCGAACATCTTCGCGGCGCGGGCGATGAGATCGAGGTGGCCGTTGGTCACCGGGTCGAAGCTGCCGGGGTAAATCGCCTTGACGGTGTGCACGCCAGATGCATTCTAGTGCATTTGCGGAGGGTTATGGGGCGGCTGGGCAGATCGAGCGCCGCGGCGGCAGGTCAGGTGGCGGATCAGCCGTTGAGCGCAGGAGCGGGTCCGGTGGACTCGCGCACGATCAGTTCGGGCTCCATGACGATCTCGGGCGGGCACTCCTTGTCCGGTTGATCGATGCGCGCCAGCAGAACCTGAGCGGCACGCAGTCCCATTTCGCGGAGCGGCTGTTTGACCGTTGTGAGGGGTGGCTCGCAGTAGGCGGCGGTGATGATGTCATCAAAGCCGATCACTGAGATGTCTCCGGGGATACGGAGACCGACATCGCGGATCGCGCGGATGGCGCCGATGGCGGAGATGTCGTTAAAGCAGAAGATGGCGGTGAAGTCGCGCGTCTTCTCCAGCAGCTCACGGGTGTGACGATGGCCGGCCTCGGGCGACTGCGTCACTTCACGAAGCTGGATGGTGAGTTCGGGGCGCACCGGGATACCCATCTCGGCAGCGATGGTGACGATGCTTTCCCAGCGATATTTGGCGTCAGTGATACCGGGGGCACCGCGCATGAAGGCAATGCGTTCATGGCCCAGCTTGCGCAGATGGCTGAGAGCCAGGCGGGCGGCGCAGTCGTGGTCGAGCACGACGTTCACAACGCCCGGGCCCGGGTTGTGCGAGGAAACGGCCACCGCGGGAACCGGCAGCTTCACTTTGGCTGGGGTATCCAGCAGCAGCAATCCGTCGACGGAACGCTCCAGCAGGCGAATGCAGTACTCTTCGACGAGCTCGGGACGGCGATAATGGCTGGCGGTCACGTAGAAGTAGTGCGCCTTGAGCAGGTGCTTCTCAATGGCGTTCATCACGACCGGGAAGTAGCCATCGCTGAGATCGGGGACGATGACGCCGACCGACATGCTGCGGCTGTTGCGCAGCGATTTGGCAAAGTAGTTCGGGCGGTAATGGAAGCGCCGAGCCGCTTCGAGCACGCGATCGCGGGTATGCTGCGGGATGGAGCGGCCCGCGGGGGAATTGTTAAGGACGAGAGAAACCGTGGTCTGGGAGAGCTGAAGATGCTCGGCAAGTTGCCGGAGATTCAGGGGCCGTACTTCGGAGGTCGATTCCTTGCCCTGCGTCATCGCGTAGAATTCGCTTCCCGAACCATATCAGATTCTGCGGATTCAGGCCTCTTCCCATCCGCCGAATACCTGGGTAAGGGCATTGCAAATCTCTCCGAGAGTGGCATAGACGCGCACGCAGTCGAGGATGAACGGCATGGTATTGGCGGCTGAAATGCCGTTCGAACGAGCCTGGGGCTGCGCTTCTGCCGCCCGCCTGAGCGCATCCAGAGCGCGTTGGACGGCCTCGCCGGAGCGCTCGGCGCGCAGCTTCCTGAGCTTGGCGGTTTGCGCTTCGCGGACGGTTTCGCCGATGTAGAGAATCGTCGGCGGCGGCTCGTCGATCGCGTACTGGTTCACGCCCACGATGATTTTCTCGCCGGCCTCGACGGCGCGCTGGTAGACGTAGCTGGCTTCGGCAATCTCTTTTTGGGGATAGCCGGCTTCGATGGCTTTGACCATGCCGCCCATGGCGTCGAGCTTTGCGAAGAATTCAAAACCTCGCTGCTCCATATCGAGGGTCAGCTTCTCGAGAAAATATGAGCCGCCCAGGGGATCGATGACGTTAGCCACGCCGGATTCGTAGGCGAGGATCTGCTGGGTGCGCAGGGCGATGCGCGCAGCCTCCTCGGTGGGCAACGCGAGGGCTTCGTCAAAGCCATCGGTATGCAGGGACTGGGTACCGCCGAGGACGGCCGCCATAGCCTGCAGAGCGACGCGGGCGATGTTGTTCTTCGGTTGCTGGGCGGTGAGGGAGACGCCGGCGGTCTGGGTATGGAAGCGCATCCAGGTGGAGCGCGGATTCTGCGCGTGGAAGCGCTCGGTCATGACGCGATACCAGATTTTGCGGGCGGCGCGAAACTTGGCGATTTCTTCGAAGAAATCGTTGTGCGAATTGAAGAAGAAGCTCAGGCGCGGGGCAAAGTCATCGATCGCCAGTCCGCGGCGCAGGGCCCACTCCACATACTC
>JBAUZR010000575.1:0-15030 GCA_049585375.1 Acidobacteriaceae bacterium | reverse complement strand
GGATAGCGGCGCCGGCGACGTCGGCAACTTTGCCCTGAATCCTGTTCGCGTCCTGAGCCTGGGCCGCGGTCGCGGTGAGCAGACAGCCACAGAGCAATGTAATTGCGGAAATAATCTTACGCACGTTTCCTGGTCTCCTTCGATTGAGGGTTGGCTTTTGGGAAAGTCGGCCTCGTGGCAAACCGCATGGGGGTACGTTCCCGTGCACACGTCAGGCGTTTGCCGCAAAACCGGCTGCAAAGCAGGCAGCGCGATTCCGGGCAGAACAAGTCATCGCTCGTTTAGGAGCGAATGTCTGCAAATTCCCGAGAGTGAAGGGAGAACGGCTTAAGCGGTCATCGCCGGCGGAGGCCGGAAGGAGAAGTGAGTCAGGCAGGAAATTCTGTCCGTGGCAGTATCATTGCGAACGATCGGCAGAACCCAGGCGAACCCCGGCCGAGCCACACGGAATAGCCCAGCAAGCAAAACTCCCAGCGCGAAGAACAGCGCCGGCGGCAAAGGGGCGCGCACGGAAACTGCGGCATCCGCCGCCGGCCTCTCTCGCTCTGACAGGAGCTTCGCAATCGCAATGCGCGGATGCCGCTCCGGATGTTTGTGGTACAGCGAGCACTTGTATCCAGTGCCCCACAGGAACACTGCGGACGCCAGGCAGGCGACCACAAGAGCCATGAGCGCGAGCGTCAGCTGCTTTGTCAGAATCCTGTTCATTCAAAAGCTGGGCGAAGGGACTGGGGCCACGACAGGAAAGGAGCGAAAGTCGAGCGACTTGATTATGCGGCGAGGGATGTTACTGCACAGTTAAGGGGGGATGAACCGCGTAAACGTTTCGTGAATTTGTAACTCTGGCGCAACTTTATTTCGTCCCTGTCATCTGATGTTGCCGCGCTCTTCGCCGTGAACGGAGTCCGCTCGCGCTCGAGCCCGACCGGCGCGCGGAGACACAGGTTGTTCCGGAGAGGGCCGCACTGGAGACGAGCGGCCCCGCGGCGGCGGATGCAGAGCGATGCGCGGCTCAGGCGTGGAAGCGAGCAGCGCCGCGAGCTTTGGCCCTGGCGGCCTCTTCTTCGCGGTTCTTCGGTGGGGCGCTGGTGGCCAGCGACTCGAGCAGGCGCGCGGAGCTCGCGGCGACCTCGTCGATGGCCTGGAGAAACGCCGCCTCATTCGCGTGGGAAGGCTTCGTGAAGCCGCTGATCTTGCGGACGAATTGCAGGGAAGCGGCGCGGATCTCGTCGTCCGTGACCGGCGGATCGAAGTTAAAGAGCGTTCTGATGTTGCGGCACATGGTCGACCTGCCGGTTTGCCGGAATCAGTTAACGGGCGACGCCCGCCGGTTCGCGCAGCCATCCGTACAGCGGGAACTGCTCGGCCAGATCAAGCACCTGGGCGCGAATTCTGGCCAGTGCAGAGGAGTCGGAGCGGTGTTCGAGGGCTAATGCGATCCAGCCACCGATGAGGCGCATTTCCGCCTCCCTCATGCCGCGGGTGGTGAGTGCGGGGGTTCCAATGCGGATGCCGGAGGGCTTGAGGGGCGGATTCGTGTCAAAAGGAATTGCGTTCTTGTTGACGGTGATGCCGGCTTCGCCCAGCGCGGCTTCCGCCTCGCTGCCGAGCATGCCTTTGGCGAAGACGTCGACGAGCATCAGGTGGGTGTCGGTGCCGCCGGAGATGATGCGATAGCCGGCGTCGGCCAGCGTCTCTGCGAGTACTTTGGCGTTGGCGACAATCTGCGCGGCGTAGGTTTTGAAATCAGGCTGCAGAGCCTCGCGGAAGGCCACGGCTTTGGCGGCGATGATGTGCACCAGCGGTCCACCCTGCTGGCCGGGGAAAACGGCTTTGTCGATGGCGGCGCCGAGGCCTTGTTTGCTGAGGATGAGGCCCGCTCGGGGTCCGCGCAGCGTCTTGTGCGTAGTGGTGGTGACGATCTGCGCATGCGGAACGGGCGAAGGATGGGCGCCGCCGGCGACGAGACCGGCAAAGTGGGCCATGTCGACCATCAGGAGGGCGCCTGCGCCGTCGGCGATTTTCCGCATGCGGGCGAAATCGAAGAAGCGCGGATAAGCGCTGCCGCCGCCGACGATGACTTTCGGCTTCTCGCGCAGGGCGATTTGCTCCAGCTCGTCGTAGTCGATGGTTTCTGTATCTTTGCGGACGCCGTAGGAGACGACGCGATAGAGCTTGCCGGAAAAGTTGAGCTTGTGACCGTGGGTGAGATGGCCGCCCATGGCGAGGTCGAGGCCGAGCAGCGTGTCGCCGGGCTGGAGAATCGCTGCGTAGGCTGCGGCATTGGCCTGAGACCCGGAGTGGGGCTGCACATTGGCATGCTCGGCGCCGAAGATCTGCTTCGCGCGATCGCGGGCGAGGTTCTCGACGACATCGGCGAATTCGCAGCCACCGTAATAGCGGCGTCCCGGATAGCCTTCGGCATATTTGTTCGTGAAGACGGACCCGGCAGCCTCGAGAACGGCACGGCTGACGAAGTTCTCGGAGGCGATCATCTCCAGACCTTCGTGCTGGCGGCGAACTTCGGCGTCGATGGCGGCGGAGATCTCGGGATCTTCGAAGGGCAGGCTCTGGGACATCCGGTCGGACATGAAAACAGGGTACAGGGAACAGGGCAGAGGGTACAGAGCGGGAGTGGACAGGGGACAGAATCTCAGCAGGTCTGTTTTTCCAGAAGGGACTGGATGGTAGTCAGTGCGCGATGATCGGCGACGCCGGCAGAGAACGCCAGGAATCCGTCGGGCCGGACCAGGCGGATGCCTGCCTCCGCGGTGGAGCCTGAGCCGTACTTTCCCGATGCCCGATGGCGCGCGCGTCGAAGCCTTTTAACAATTCTTACTCATGCGGAGGCAGAGGCTCCGGCCACTGGAGGACGCCATATTTGCCGTTGGGCGCTTTGGTCAGGACTGGAGCATACAGGCCGAGAAGTTTGCGCTTCCACCAATCGCCGGTCGCATGTTTTTCCGCGAGCGTGGTGAACCAGTATTGCCAAAGAACGGCGCGTACGTACTTCGGCGGCGCGTTCGGGAAGGGATTGCCGGCAAAGAGGGAGAGAACGGCGGGGTCTCCATCGAGGAGCCGCTCTTCGGTCAGCGGCACGATTTCGGCCTGCTGGAAGTCGGTGAGCGAGGCGAACCACAGGTTCCAGTCGAAGCGCGGCTGATAAGGGGCGTAGATCCCGGGAGCCTGGTTGAGCGCCTGGGGCTTAAAGCGGAACGGCCAGGGCGTCCACGTCTGGCCATCATTGGATCCCTGGAACTCAATTTCGTAGCGGCCGCGGGTCATGACCGCAAAGAGCCCGTACTGGTTGGCGATCCGGAAGGGCTCCAACGCGACGATCGGCGAGGTGGGCAGAGGCGCCTCAGGCCAGGGCATGCGGATCAGCTCGGCGGTGGTCACGTAAGCGACCCAGGTAAGCAGGACGGCGGTCACGGCCAGGCGCATTGCGTCGAATTGGCCGCGGAGGCCGCGCGCGGAACGATCGACCTTCGGCGGCTCGCCGGGCGGGCGCGCGATGGAGAGGGGTGGTTCGGTCTCTGGCGCGAGCTCGGACGGAGCAGCCTGATCGCGCTGGGTGCGAAAGCGCTCCGGGACGAGCCAGCGGACGCTGCGGTCATCCAGCAGCAGGAAGCCGAGCACAAGGACCAGGTAATTCAGGAAAGCGTAATTGGCTGTAAGGATGACGCCGATTTCCCATGGCGTGACGATGAAGAAGCAAATCAGGCGCAGGCGTCGTGGCAGAAAGAGCATCCACACGATGCCGATCTCCATGACGAGAGTGGCGCCGGCGCTGGCGACGTGGAACCAGTGGGGCAAGTGCTGGACGTAGTAGCCGATCCAGGTGGGCAGCGGACCGTTCTGGTAGTACTCGTCCATCGCGGTCAGGTGGCGCCATTCGGGGTCGCCGGAAAGCAGCTTGACGATGCCGGACTCGAAGTAAATTCGGAACCATTCCCACTGCAGCAGGAAGAGCGAGGCGCGCGGCGGCGGGGAAGCGAGCCCGAGACCGGGCCAGAGTCCGCGAGGGGCAAAGAAGAGCGCCAGGAAGCCGGCCCCGAGCAGCATGCCGTCGGACTGATACCCGGAGAAATCGCCGGCCGAGGAGACGAAGGAGAGAAAACAGATGAAGCAGAGGAAGAAGCTCAGGCGCGGCCAGGCATTGAGGACAGCTGCGACCGAGGCGAGCAGGCCGATCCACGTGACGGCCATCATCCAGTGCGATCCGGAGGAGATCCACAAGAGAGTGGGCGCGTACCAGAAGCGCAGGGGCCCGGCGCCGCGCGCGACGGCAGTCAGGAAATTACGCGCCGGCAGAATGCCCTGCGGGCCAATCAGGCCTTCGATCTGAAAGACCAGGGCGAGAAAAGCGGAGAAGTAGATGGCGCCCAGCGCGCGAAGGAAGAACCAGCGGGGCACGAAGCGGTTCTGCGGGCCGGAGTCGCCAGCAAAGAGCCAGTGGACGACATTGCGCGGAGTGCGGTCCATAGAAATACCGGGGCGCCGCGAGGAGAACGGCGCCCGGTTCTTCTATCGGATGATACGGCCTCGACGCGTCAGGCGGTTTTGGGGCGGAAAAAGAGAAAGACGAAGGCCGCCAGGGTGATGATCGCGATGATGCATTGGGATATGACGCAGTAGAGGCACCAGACTTCAAGCACGTGGGCCTCGATGTTGCTGAGGTAAAGGGCGAAGCCCAGCCCAACGATCGCCAGAAGCAGCACAGCCGTCCGCTGCCGGATGAAGGCGGCGAAAGCGATGAGGGCGTAGCCGATGATGCCCAGAGCCGCAACGGGAATGCCGGCGATCATGGAGTAGCGGCTGTGGTTGACGATGCCGCAGTCCCAGTGTGAATTGATGTCGCAGGGTTCGACGCCGTGGTAGTAGTGCACGTGCAGCGCAAGGGCGGAGACTACGATTCCGGCAAGGGCAAGGAGAATGATCAGATAGCGCATAGCAGGTCTTTGTGGGACCAGTCTATCGCGTTGGCGGGCAATGGCGGCCGGAGCGCGGATGCTACTGGAAGAACACGATCAGCACAAAAAGGAAGATCCAGAAGAGCCCCATCGCATGCCAGTACCAGGCCGCACAGTCCACAGCGATCTGGCGCAACTCTACCTTGCGGAAGCGAAACATCGCTCCCAGTGCAAAGACCAGGACGCCGAGGCCAAGGAAAAGGTGGAAGGCGTGTGTGCCGGTGACGAGGTAGAAGAAGTGGCTGTTGGGATTCGAGGAGAAGAAAAAGCCCTCCCGCGAAAGCTGTTCCCAGGCGATCCACTGACCGCCCAGAAACAGAATCCCGAGAACGATGGTGGCGATGAGCCAGGGCGCAGCTCGGCGAACAGCAGGGCGCCCGAGCCCCAGCCATTCTTCCATGATGTCGATTTCGTGGAAGAGCTGGCGCCGGGCGGTTTCCATGGTCAGCGTGGAAAGGAGCAGGATGGCGGTGTTGATCCACAGGATCGGTGGCACCAGAAGCGGGTGCCAGTCAGAGATGAAGGTATCGGCAGCGCTGATATGGCCGGAGCTGGGGCGCACAAAGAAGGCGCTGACCAGAACCGCAAAGAAGACGAAGTCGCCGGCGAGGCCGCTGAACATCGCCAGGCGGAAGCGGATCAGCTGCTCGCGCGGGCCGCGGCGACCGGAAGGCCGCGAGTCCCAGTTTTCGTCGCCGCCGCCGCCGCCGGTGGGACGGCGGTCGACCGGCGGTTTGCCGCCGTACCCGGTATCTCTGCGCTCGGTCTCAACCTGATGGCGGGTAAATGTGGCGGGCATGGGGGACTCCGTGTCGAGTTCTAAAAGCTTACTCCCGTTCGGCCGTCGAAGGACACTCCGGCGGAATCAGGGGGACGGTGCCGCGGGTTCGTTCGTGGTCCATTGCGGGAGAAAATCCTCTTGTGGAGTGGCTGCAGGCCCGTAAACGTAAGCACCACTCCTCACTATGGGATGCAAAATCGGCGACCACTCAAGGGTGGTCGCGCGCCAGGGATTGGCGTCAACAGGCGAACCCCGCCGCGCGCTCCAAAAGACGTTGAAAAGGAAAACAATCTGAGCAGCGGCCAGCAGAAAGGCCGACCAGGTAATGCCGCGCTCTACTGGGATGAGATTCACGAAATGGGCGACTGGACCGGAAAGCTGAGCATAATGGCGAGGCTCCCCGGCGAGGCCGGACAGGTGCATAGGGAAAAAGGTGCCGTAGGCGGCGACAAGCGAGATCCAGAAGTGAATTTGGCCGAGCATTTCGTTCAGGCGCCGTCCGGTCAGCAGCGGATACCAATAGTAGATGCCGGAGAAAACGGAGAAGACGCCGGCCATCGCCATCACCAGGTGAAAATGTGCCACCACGAAAAAGGTGTTGTGGAGATAGGCGTCCAGTGCCGGCTGGGCGAGGATGGGTCCCGTCAGTCCGCCGGCGATGAAGAAGGAAATGAATCCCATTGTGAACAGCAGCGGTGTGGCGACCTGCAGGCGTCCGCGGAAGAGCATCGCCAGCCAGGTGAGCACCTCCGCAGAACTGGGAACGGCGATGGCGATGGTGGTGAGTCCAAAGGCCGTACCGGCGTAGGGGTTCATGCCGGAGACGAACATGTGATGGCCCCAGACGCCCAGACCCAGCACCCCGATCAGCAGGGTCGAGGCGACCATGAGACCGTAGGCCGGAACCGGACGCCGGGTAAAGTTAGCCAGCAGTGACGAGGCCAGGCCCATGCCGGGGAGAATCGAAATGTAGACCTCCGGATGGCCGAAGAACCAGAAAAGGTGCAGCCACAGCATGGGCGAGCCGGAGCCCGGCCGCTGCACGATCCCGTTCAGGACTTCGCCGGAGGGCAGAAAGAAGCTGGTCCCAAAGTGGCGATCCGCCAGGAGCATGCTTGCGGCTGCCAGCAGAGCGCTGAAGGCAATCACAGTGAGCCCGGAGCTGACCAGCCAGGACCAGACGGTGAGGGGGAGGCGCCGGAAGGTCATGCCAGGACAGCGAAGCCGCAGAATCGTGACCAGGAAATTCACCGCCCCCATCACCGCAGCCAGGCAGAACAGCGCGATCGCGAGAATCCACAGGTCCATTCCGGCGCCCTGTCCCGGTCCTGCGGCCGCCAGCTCGGTAAGAGGCGGATAGCTGGTCCAGCCGGAGATGGGAGCGCCCTGGGGAACGAAGAACGCGGTGAGAAGGGTCAGGAACGACGCCAGGGTGATCCAGAAAGCGGCGGCATTCAGCCTGGGAAACGCCATGCGGGTTGCGCCGATCTGGGCGGGCAGAACCAGGTTGGGGAAGGCGCTCTGCGGCACGACGGTGAGGACGAAAAAGACCATCAGCGTGCCGTGCATCGTGACCAGAGCCAGGTAGTCCTCCGGCTTGAGAATGCCGTAGAAGGGCAACGCCAGGGTGGGCCAGGTGCGATGCAGACGCATGAGAAGGGAAAGCAGCGTTCCGGTGATAACGGCGGCCAGTCCCAGGAGGAGGTAAAGGATCGCGAGCTGGCGATGATCCGTCGAAAAGACGCGGCGACGCAGGACGCTCGTCATGGACGAGTCTCCGATGCATCGGCGACCAGGGACTTCTCGCGGGAGGCGATCCAGCGCTCGTAGTCGGGCTGCCGCACAACGCGCAGGCGCGCCTGCATTCGCGCATGGCCGAGGCCGCAGACCTGGCTGCAGAGGATGACGTAATCGCCGGGGACGGTCGGAGTGAACTGCAGATGGCCGGTCATGCCGGGGATGGCGTCCTGCTTGAGGCGCATGCCGGGGATGAAGAAGCCGTGGATCACGTCCTGGGAGCGAAGGCGAAGATCGACAGGGCGCCCAGCCGGCAGCATGAGGATCGACGAGACGATGTCATCCTGGCTGCGCGGATCGGTAGGATCGAGGCCGAGCGGGTTGCCGTTGGGCGCGCTCACCAGCGTTGGACGGATCCGTCCATAGATGCCGTCGGTGCCCGGATAGCGGAAGTACCACTGGAACTGGACACCCGTCACCTCCACCTGGACCGGATGTTCGGCGGGTCCAGCCTCGCGGCGCGCGGCCCACAACTGGTGGCCGGTGACGTCCATCGCAATATAAAGGCCAGTAATGGCCAGAAGAACGAGCAGCTCGCCGATGAAGAAGGCTTTACCCGGTTGGCCCGGCGCTCCCGAGGAGGATCGAGCTGTCGAAGGTCGCAGCCGCCGGAGAAGCGCCACCACCAGCAGCGCCTGCGCCGCCACAAAGAGCCAGAACACCGCGGCGAGATTCCAGCGCAGCAGGTGGTCGAGCGTAACGCCATCGAGCGCGCCGTTGGGTGGTAGCCAGTTCATTGAGAAGCCGGTAGTCAGTAGCCGGTAGCGTGTTGCCGTTCCCACAGGCTAACAGCCAGGAGCGCTGGCTACCGGCTCTGGGAGAGCGAGCTCCGAACCCGATCGACAAAATGTTGGTGTACGCGGCGGTCGGCGGAGAGTTCAGGATGGAACGTCGCGGCCATGATGTGTCCCTGCTCAACCAGGACGGGAAAGCCATCGCGCTGGGCGAGGACCTTGACGTTGTCGCCAGTCTTCACGATGCGAGGGGCGCGGATGTAGACCATCTCCAGCGGGCCTCCAGGGAGTTCGGTGTCGCCGGTCTCGATCGAGCTGTCGATTTGCCGGCCGTAAGCGTTGCGTTCGACCGTCGCGTCGAGGACGCCGAGACTCTGCTGCGGCGGATGGGTGACCTCTTTGGCGAGGAGGATGCATCCGGCGCAGGTTCCGAAAGTCGGCTTGCTGCGAACGAAGTCCTGCAGGGAAGCCAGGAAGCCGCCCCGCTCCAGGAATTTCAGGAAGGTCGTCGATTCGCCACCGGGAATAATCAGCCCGTCGATGCCGGCCAGCTCGTCCGGCTTGCGAACGAGGACCGGCTCGGCTCCGGCTTCGCGCAGGGCCTGGGCGTGGGCCTCGTAATCGCCCTGGATGGCCTGGACGCCGACCTTTGGAATTGGGGCAGGTTGCTTTTCGAGTGGAGTCGTCGGCAATTCAGCTGCTCTTTCTCTTCTCAGCCTAAATCGTGCAGAAAGGAAGCGCGCCGGAAACGCCAGCGCGCGAAGCCTCTGCGGCAAAGCCGCGACTGCCTGGACGGCGAGTCCCGGCTAGTTCCCGCGAGTTTGCAGCAACTGCGATTCTTCAATGGCGGCGGCAGCAAGGCCCTTCATGGTGCCGGTCACCTGCTCCGCCACTTCGGCCACAATCTTCGGATCGCTGAAATGGGTGGTCGCGATCACGATGGCCTTGGCGCGGGAGACGGCCTCTTCGCGTTCTTTCGGATTCTTCTCCACGTCCAGGGGCGTGGCGCGCTCCTTCATGAAGATTCCCGACCCGACGAAGATGGCTTCCGCGCCCAGCTGCATCATCAGTGCTGCGTCAGCGGGCGTGGCGATGCCGCCGGCGGAGAAGTTGGGCACAGGCAGCTTGCCGTTCTGCGCGACCATGCGGACCAACTCATAGGGTGCCTGATGCTCCTTGGCGGCCGCGTACAGTTCCTGCTCGGACAGAACGGTGAGCGCCTTCATCTCCCGGACGATCTGGCGCATGTGCTGCACGGCGTGAACGACATCGCCCGTTCCCGCTTCGCCCTTGGTGCGGATCATGGCTGCGCCCTCGGCGATGCGGCGGAGCGCTTCGCCAAGGTTGCGCGCGCCGCATACAAATGGCGTGGTAAAGGCGTGTTTGTCGATGTGGTGAGCCTCGTCGGCGGGGGTCAACACTTCCGACTCGTCGATAAAGTCGACGCCGATCTCCTGGAGAATCTGCGCCTCAGCAAAATGGCCGATGCGCGCCTTGGCCATTACCGGAATCGAGACGGCTGCGATGATCTCCCTGATGAGCTTCGGGTTGGCCATGCGAGCAACGCCGCCTTCGGCGCGGATCATCGCCGGCACGCGTTCCAGAGCCATCACGGAAACCGCTCCCGCTTCCTCGGCAATGCGCGCCTGCTCCACGTTCATCACGTCCATGATGACGCCGCCCTTCAGCATCTCGGCGAGGCCGACCTTCAGACGCAGCGTGGTGCTCGAACCGAGGTTGGTGGCGGAGCCGTTCTTTCCATTGCTGCTTCCGTTGTGGACGTTGGCCATGATGAAACTCCTCTCAATGCCGGCGCGCTTCACGGCGCCGAAAGACTCTTCCCGACCTGCACTGCTCCGGAGCGGGACCACGACTGCAGGTCCGCTGCGGATGGGAGGCGGGGTGGTCTGAAGCTTCAGTTTATCAAGGTTTGGCGAGGTGCTTTCAGGCGCCGGCGCGGCCGGTCCGGTTGAGCTCCTTGTAGAAGCCCAGGTCCTTGTCCCGGAGCATCTTCGTGATGTACGCGATCTGGCCGTAGTGCAGCCCGAAATGCTCGACCACCTGGTAAACCGCATCGAGTCCGTGGAGGTGATAGCCCTGAATTTCCATCGGCGCGAGGAGGTCGGCTTCGGCGAGGCGGTCGAGAACGGAACGCGCTTCCGTAAGGGTTGATTCGAGACGGGCGAGGAGTTCAGCGCCGGAGATGTCACCTGTGGCCGCAAATTCGGCCGGCCGGTCGCGACGATCTTCCTGACGCTGGAAGGAATCGACCAGCCACTGGCGGACGTTGCCGTTGAGATGCAGAAGCAAGTTGCCAATGGAATTCGACGATGGGTTCGGTCGCCACCAGATCTGCTCGTCGCTGAGAGATTCAACACAGGCGCGAAGGCGAGGCCAGTATTGGTTGAGCAGCTTGTCGCCGGAAAAGCGCAGAAACAGGCTTGTGGGTGTTGGCTGGAACGGCACGGACGGGCTTGCTGGCATCGCGGCCTCCGTGAACACGATGGGCGACGGAGCCGCGCGCCGTCAAGAGGCCTGGAGGTTCAGTCGATATCGAGCTGGGTCTTGAGCAGATGAGCGATGGCGGCTCGGCTGTCGCTCCAGACCTGCCACTCGGCGATGCACCAGCGGCGGATCATCGCATCCCGGGCTGGCCCGGCTTCGGTGGCAAGCACGTCAGCGACCGTCAGATCGGCGTGGCGCTCGGGAAGCGGAAGCACCGGCCAGGTCAGACGCAGCGGCGCCAGCCGCATGTGGACGCGCTGGATCTCGAGGCCGGCGAAGCTGCGTTCGGCGTGCAGATAAAGCCCGAGCAGGGCAAAGACGACCGCGATGGGTTTGGTGGACGCGGTGGCGTGCTGCGCGGTAAACGTGTCGATGGCGAGCTGGTGGATGAATTCCGAGCGGGGACGCGCGAGCGTGTAGAACGAGAGCTCGTCAAAGAGCGCCTGATCGGGATGGGCCTCGGTCGTGATGCGTGGCATGAGGAACGTCCGGCTAACTGGTGTGATCGAGGATGATCTTCCAGCCGGCGGATTCCTTCTCAAACACGAGCGAGAATACCCCGGAGGCGTTGCCTCCCGCCGACTGGCTGCGCGCGAGGTGAAAGTAGCCGGTGACCACCGCATGGTCGTCTCCCAGCATGCGCACCTCAAGGCCGGTGAAGGTGAGCTTCCCCATCGCCGCTTGCGTGGGGTACTTGCCCAGATAGCGCGCCAGAATCGCGGCGTAGCCGTGCTCAATTCCTTTTCCCACAAAGGTCGTTCGAGTGGAGTTGGCGTAGCCGCTCATAAAGGCCGGAATATCGCCCCGGTTCCACGCCGCCACCTGAGCGGCCAGCACCTGCCGGATCTGATGGTCGGGACTGTTGTTCGCCGATTGAGCGAAGAGAGACGTACCGGCGAGAAGGGCGACGGACCAAACGAAACGGTGACGGCGACGCATAGCTTTCATCGGCGGCCTCAGGCGCAATCCAGCATAACGGATCGGACGAGCTGAAACTCGAAACACCGCGTCCCGGAACTTGCCCGTCTACACTCTACGGGTGAAGAGATTTCATGCAAAGTTTCTGCGTTCGGCAACATCCGCGGCGCATTTCCCCCCCGAGAGCGCTCCGGAGATCGCATTTCTGGGGCGCTCGAATGTAGGGAAATCGAGTTTGATCAACGCCCTTCTCGGGACGCGCGACGCGCGGGTGTCCTCAACCCCGGGGCGAACGCGGGCGATCAATTTTTTCGCCCTCACGGATACGCCGGAGCGGCAACAGGCGCAGCTCATCTTTGCCGATCTGCCTGGATACGGGTACGCGAAGCTCTCCAAATCTGTATCGGCGGAGTGGCCGAAATTCATCGAGCCCTATCTGCACGACCGGCCCACGCTGGCGCTGTGCGTCTGCCTTGTCGACAGCACGCTTCCGCCCAAAGACAGCGACGCGCAGCTGCTGGAGTTTCTCGAGGCCGCGCAGCGGGCCTGTCTGGTCGTGGGGACCAAGGCTGACCGGCTGTCCGGCAATGGCCGCGCGCAGGCGCTCCGCCAGTTGCATGCTGCTTACGGCGAGCGGGTCCTGCTGGTCTCCGCGAAAACCGGCGCGGGGATGAAGGAATTGTGGGGGGAGATTCAGCGGACAGCGGACCGAACGTAGCAGCCGCCTGGATGCCTGCCATGTCTTGAATGAAGTGGCGCGGGAACAAACCTGTTAAGCGCGCAGGCGGGCGAGCAACTGGCTCGGGTGCACCGGCTTCAGCAGCACTTCAAAGTGATGACCGCGGAGCCGCGCGTCACGGAGCAGGTCAGCAGTGGCGGCCTGCCCGGAAAGCAGGAGAACGCGGCAGGCGGGGTGGATGGCACAAATCTCAATCGCAGCGTCGATGCCTGTCATTCCCGGCATCACGACATCCGCGAGAAAGATGTCCGGACAGTGGTTACGGGCGGCCTCGACGGCTTTCTGACCGCTGTAGACCGCTTCGGCCTGGAAACCGGCTTGTTTCAGGATGAGGCCCAGTGTGTCGGCGATCAGGCGTTCGTCATCGGCAATGAGGACGCGCAGCCCGATTCGGGACGAGGAATCCATAAGAACCGTGTGTGGCAACTGCCAGGATTTTTTTGGTAAACGTGTTGCGAGTATAGCTCGGGAGCGCTGCGGGACTGTCGATTTTGTTTTCCCGGAGTACGGCGGTGGGCGTTGCCCGTGGATCGAATGTGGGCGCGCAGAAAAGCCGCGGTCTTTACGCAACGTGACCGGATCTCACGGCTTTTGACTTCACGAGGACGAGGATTTATAACGGGCTATCCGGACCCAAATGGGTTCCGGGGACGGCGCGAGGGCGCGGCGGGATCGCCCGCAGGCGTGTTCGCGACAGAATTGCCATTGCCATGGGATGCTCGGGAAGGCGGTGAAAATCCGCCACTGCCCCGCAACTGTAAGCGCCTGTTTCTGCGTCAGGTAAGAAGCGCAGAAAAAAGCCGGACCAGAGTGCCACTGAAGCGAAGGCTTCGGGAAGGCGGTTCGGCGGAAGCGCGAGTCAGGAGACCGGTCCCATGCGCCAAAGTACCGCGTTCCGAGGGGGACGGAGGAGACCATGACACTTTTCTCGCGGCCGGCGCGCCGATTTTTCCCTGCGTTTTTCTTGTGTGCCTTTGTCCTGGGATCCGGGACTGCTCTGCATGCGGTGAGCGTGCATGGAACGGTGACCGACCCGCTGGGTTACCCGATCGCCGATGCGGTCGTCGGACTGGTTCACGACGGCAAAGTGCTCCTTGACGGACGCACCGCTGCTGACGGGACCTACACTCTGGTGAGCGGGGCCAGCGGGCGCTTCTATGTATTGGCGACCGGGCACTCGTTTCGACAGTTAGCCACCCAGAGCTTCTACGCGGGCCAGCTGGATAACGTCACCCAGAACATTGTGCTGGAGCCGGAGTGGGTCCGGCAGTCGGTAGTGGTGACCCCGACAGGCGAGCCGCAGCCGCAGGCGCAGGTGAGCGCATCCGCAACAGGGCTGAGTGCCACCCAGCTTGCGAATTACGCCCTTCTGGTTGACGCGCTCCGCGAGGTGCCGGGTGTGAACGTGGTGCAAACCGGCGAGAGCGGAGGCGAGACCTCGATGTTCATCCGCGGAGGCAGCTCGACGGCGAACCGTGTCCTGCTGGATGGCGTTCCCGTCGAGGACGTGGGCGGGCGGTTCGACTTCGGCAATCTGTCCACGACCGGCCTCGCCAGTGTCGAGGTGTATCGCGGGCCCAATTCCGTGCTCTACGGATCGGACGCTGCAGCCGGCGTGGTGGCGCTGACTACGCCGCGTGGGAGCACCGCCTTCCCATCGCTGCTGTACGAGGGCGATGCCGGGAACTTCAGGAGTTACCGCAACGAGGTGCAGCTGGGCGGCATGAAGCAGAAGCTGGACTACTACGGCGGCTACTCCAACCTGCAGATGCCGAACTCGATCCCCAACAGTGCCTACCACAACGACAGTGAGGCGGCCAACCTGGGATGGAGCTGGTCGGCAAAGACGCAGGTACGAGTGACCGGTCACAATACCAACTCGGCCACCGGCGTACCTTCCGGCAACAGCGGCTACTCCTTCTACGGTCTCGCCAACGACCAAAAGCAGCTGGATCAGGACACCTACATGTCGGCGACCATCGACCACGCCATTCGGGACAATTGGAAGTCGACCGTGCGCTATGGGCTGGTGCGCAAGCGCGAGGAGAGCCAGCAGTGGTATCCAGCCGGGAATCTGCTGAGCGGCGATTTTGTGGAGGCGGGCAATTACTTCGGCAATAACGTTACAGTCGTGGGCGCGAATGGAACCTCCACGACCGGCCAGGCACTGTTGAATTACGGGACCGATTTCGGTTCCGTCTATCCGTCGAAGCTGGCTCTCGATTCGAACCGCGACAGCCTTTACGCCGAGACGAACTACCAGCACGGCCCGCACCTGGGCGTGACTGGCGCCTTCCGCTATGAGAACGAGCGCGGCCTCGAGTCCGAGCCAGTGTATGCATACCGAGAGGGACTGGAGCGGGAGAACTACGACTATCAGGCCCAGGTCGGGGGCCAGTTCAAAAACCGCCTCTTCTACACGGCCGCCGGCGGCGTGGAAGAGAACGGCCTTTTTGGGCTGGTGGGCACTCCGCGCGTGGGTACCTCCTGGTACCTGGTGCGGCCGGGGCAGGGGTTGATTCACGGCACCAGGCTGAACTTCAATTTTGCCCGCGGCTACCAGGAGCCGACCCTCGATCAGCA
>JBAUZR010000574.1:0-3581 GCA_049585375.1 Acidobacteriaceae bacterium | reverse complement strand
GGGCGGAGAACTGATCGGGGCCGGCGTGCCGCGCCTGGGTGCGGGAGTGTCGGACGAGGCGGCGCCTTTCCAGTCGGAGAGATAGGCGTGGCCCAGACGCGCGAAGAATCCGCCAGCGGGTACTGGGGCGCCGGGCAGCGTGGACGAGGCTGGAGCAGAGGCAGGAGCGGGAGCTGGATCAGCCGGGGCGGCACTTTGCCCAAGCGCGGAAACGGCGCCGAGGCTCAGGCAGACAAGACTGCATGCGAGCAAACGAAGGCGCGATCGGGGAGTTGACGTGAGCATAGATCCAATCTGGTCGGGCAGCGGCTTGCTCCCCACTCAGGAAGGAGTAAACAGGGAGACCGCTAAGGCAGCAGTAAGAAAACCATAAGCAGAACGTAAAAAATAGATTTGCCGCTGGTTGCATACCGGCCCTCGACCGCCGGCGAACTGAGGATGCCGGAGCACTCCCGCCCGGCAGCCGCTTCACAGGTTGGGGTGAGGCGCCCGTCCGTCCGACTGAATCGCGGGAGCTTGTTCAGGCAATTTAATTTCAGAGCGCGAAAGTGCCGGTATGCCGACAGAACCGAATTTCAGCAGCCGAGCGGCGAGGTTTATGGCTCGGACAGAAAGCGCACAATCTCCTGCATCACGCGGGTGTTCTGGTCTGTTTGAAAGAGAAACTGAGCGTGCGCGGAACCGTCCAGGACGATCAACTGCTTTGGCTGAGGGGCCCTTTCGTACTGCGCCTGGATACCGGGAAGCCGCAAACCACTATCGTTTCGGTCATCGCGCGCGACGATGAACAGTGTTCGCGACGTCAGCCTATCTGCGGGAAGGTTGGGGGCGGCCCCAAGAAAGACAATGCGGTCGATTTCACCGGGCGCTTTGATCGACGCATCGCCCGCCGCCGCTCCCCCAAAACTTCCACCTACGATGGACACCGAGCTTGCTCCGTGGGCCTTGAGGTAACGAACGGCGGCGAGCACGTCTTTGTGAAATGGAGCTGTGTCGAAATCCTTCTGGCCTGGACCTTTCGAACAGCCAAAACCACGGAAGTCAATCGCCAGCACCCGGAATCCTGCCGCAGCGAGGGAGGATGCCTGGCTCCGCCAACTCTCCTTGTTGAATTGGCCGCCGTGAGCGAGCACTACGGCCTTTTTCCCTTGACCATAGAGGTCGGCACAGACCTGGCCGCCATCATCAGCTGCAAACGAGATTGTCTGCTGAGCAGGCGCGACCACTGCCAGCGCGAAGACGAGTGGAAGGAGACGAAGCGCAGACATGCGGGGATTATAGGGTGAGAGCTGACGCACATGAGGGCATTACCGGCCTTCGGGAAACGCCGACGGGATTGGGGACCACCTGAAAGCGGCAATCGCGTGCTGACGACATCGTGACCGAAGAGACATGCCATCCTGACGCATTTGTTTACTCTCCTGTTATTGCCCCATTCCCGGGATACCGAGCGCCGCCAACCTCAGGCACAGTTTTTAACACTTCATCTGTGTGTTTTCGCTTAAGGAGGCAAAGCCGACATGCCCCTTTCGGTTACGCCGGCACCTGACCAGGATGCGAGTCGCGGAGGGATGCGACAAAGGGCCGTCCAGGTCATCTTCGTGTGCGCTTATGTTGCCCTGCTTGTGGCGGTCGTGATGCTGCCGGTGAGCCGGTTGTGGAAACGCACCCTGTTCCGCGCGGAAGCTGCGGTGATCCCGGCGTATCTGCTGGTGGTGCGGCGCATCAAAACGCGGGTCTACCGCATCGGCCATAAAGGGGACTACGACAAGGCCCTTCGCATGGATCGCTTCTGGAGCGCGATGCCCTTCTACGGCTCATCGCTGCGCGGATCGATCCTCTTTAATGCCGGTCGCTATGGCGAAGCTCAGGCGTTCCTCAGACCGCTGGCCTTCGATGCACAAGGCCAGCCTCGCCTTGGCAGCATCGAGCTTTACAGCTATGCGCTTTCGCTGGTCAACGACAACCGTGCCGCCGATGCGGAGCCATTGCTGGAAGCAGCGTCAGCGGCGGCTCCCGATAATGACTCCCTCAAGGTGGCCCTCGCTTCCTGCCTGCTTACCGAGGAGAAGGAGCCGGAACGCGCGACGCGCCTGCTGAAAGAAGTCGTGGACAGTCCTCGGCGCGTCGAGCAGGGTGCTGAAGGCGCCGCTGACGACGCCCGCCGGATCGCCCGCTATGCCTGGGCTCTCTCTGCCTGCGGACGGCGACAGGAAGCCCAGAGCCGCATCGACGAGGCTCTGCGGCTGGCACTGAACCTGCGGCCTGACGACGCTGCCGGTGTGCAATACTTCGTGGGCGAAGCCTGGCGCGTTATGGGCGAGAACGCCAAAGCCCAGGGTGCCTACGACGAGGCGATGCGGCTGCAACCCACCGGGGTTATTTCCCTCAGTGTCCAAAAGGCTCTCGCCAAAATAGGAAGCCCCTGGCACACCTGGCAGCCAGCAACCTGAGCCGGCGAGGTTAGTCGGCGTTGAAGGCTGCTATTTCGGCGGCCCGAATCTTCCCAGGCCAGCCTCTTTGAGGGTCCTGTGCGGGACTAAGTTTGCGATCGGGCTCGGGCACAGGCTGCGCGCGGCGAGTCGTCGGGAGGCAGGCTTCTATAATCGGCTTGTGGTGCGGGCATTTTTGCGAATTCGTGGAGCGGGTGCGCTCCTTGTTTTGGCGGCGCTGGCGGTGGCGGGCGTGGCGCGGGCGCAGGAGCCGGCGGAGGCCAAGCCGGAGGAGCCGACGGCGCTACACGGGCGGCTGCTGCTGGTGCTTCCTTTTGAAAACAAAAGCGGCGTGACCAGTCTGGACTGGATGGGCGAGGCTTTCCCGGAGGTGCTGAACCGGCGGCTGAACTCGGCGGGGTTTCTGACCATCAGCCGGGGGGATCGGCTGTACGCCTTCGATCATTTGGGGTTGCCGCTGAATCTGGAGCCGTCGCGGGCGACGGCGATCCGGATTGCGCAGACACTGGACGCGGACTACGTGGTGTTCGGGCATTACACGCTGACCAATAACGCGATCCAGGCGACAGCCGAGGTGCTGGACGTGGGCGCCCTGCAGCTGGACGATCCACTGCAGGCACAGGGAGACATGGCGCAACTGCTGCCGATGATCAATGGACTGGCGTGGCAGGTCACGCGGCAGATCGATCCTACGTACGGCGTGGAAGAGAGCACGTTTGTGGCGGCGGACCGGGATGTTTCGGAAGACGCCTTTGAGAATTACATCCAGGGACTGACGGCGGAAACGTCGGAGAAGCAGATTGCGCATCTGAAAGAGGCGGTTCGGCTGGACGAGAACTTTCCGCCGGCGCGACTGGCGCTGGGGCGGGCGTACTTTGCCGATCAGGATTACGACCAGGCGGCGGCAACGCTGGGCGAGCTGCCGAAGGACAATGCCAACGCGCTGGAGGCGGATTTCTATCGCGGACTGGCGCTGTTCTACACGGGCAATTACCGGGAGGCGGAGGACGCGTTCGCTTTTGTGAGCACGCGGCTGCCGCTGCCGGAGGTGGTGAACAACCAGGGGGTGGCGGCGAGCCGGCGTGGGAAGGATGCAGGCGCGCTGTTCCAGCAGGCGATTGCGGCGGA
>JBAUZR010000573.1:0-7219 GCA_049585375.1 Acidobacteriaceae bacterium | reverse complement strand
GTGGTTGCCGGCCACGCCGCAGGAAATAATCCCGATACGGATCCGGCTGCCTGAGTGATCGACGTTTGCATATTCTTTCCCTTCACCGGCCCTGATCGGCTCAGACCCGGACATTGATGTAGGACAGATTCTCGCCTGCATCGCTCTGCGCAGGAGGAGGGTCCCATTTGGATTTCAAAAGGGGCTGGCGAACAGGATTTCCGGAATCCGAGCTGTTGGACCCCGTACCGCCGCCTCCGGAGGATGCCGAAAACTGCTCCGCGCCAAGGCTGCGCAACGCAACATGCTGGTTGATCAGTGTGCTTCGGATAGACGGCAACTCGGCTGCGAGAACCGCCTGCGCCTCATGACTACCGGTGGCCAGAGTTGCTGCCACCTGCCCCGCGACGGCATGGGTGCGGATCTCAATCCATCCCAATCCCGCATCGCGAACGCCAACTGTTAGTTTTTGCGACGAACTCTCGAGCAGGCGCGGCGCGTCGGCAGCGTCCATGCGCTCCAGGGTGGCGGACGGACGCAAGGACTGATCGGCGCCGGTGACGGAGCGATGGCCGGAAACACCATAGCCGGTCAATCCCGTTCCCTGCAGCAATGGCACAGCCTGCGTGGCGCCGGCTGCGGATACCGTTGAGCTTCCGTGCTGACCATTGGCCGCCGGCGCCCCAGCCCCATGGCGTCCTTCGAACGTCCGAACCGAAGTAGCGGCAGCCGGTACTGTTTGCGTGTTGTGCACCGGAATACGCAGTCCGGATAAATCCGCAGGCGCCGCCTCCTTTTCTGAGAGATTTGGTGTGGTCCCGTCTGCTTCCGTCCGGCTCGCGCGCGGGGTTGCTGGCTGCAGCAGCGACGATGCGGAATGGCCTGGAGAGGTCTGCTGGCTGAGGCTGGTGCTCTGCACGGGCGAATTCTGATGAGACGGCGTCGAAAATCCACCGGCAGTTCCACTCTGTGCAGCCGGTATCGCCGTGATTGTGGAAGCTGCGGCATCCGGTGACCCGACGGCATGGCTCGGCCTTGAAAGCCCGCCATCTGCCGTGACGGGACGCGTCTTCTCAGTGGGATCGCATTTGTGTTTCGGTCCGGAAGTTTCCCTCTCCGACCGCTCTTCAAGTCGATCCGGGACGGAGTGGCCAGCTGTCGGAGCTGACGCCGATGGAACGGCCAGGGTTTGTGCTGCGAGGGCAGCCGGCCCGGAGCTTGCGTCGGCCTCCAGAGCGGGCGTGGCGTTGCCGATCTCTCCGGCCGATCCATCGGAAACGAGAAGAGCGTTCGGCTCCTTCGAGGCCGCGGCGTTTTCTGCCTCAGCCGGCTTGGCGGCGTCTCCGGTGCGATCCGTCGGCGTAGCGGCTGACCACGGAATTTGGCGGACCCCCTGCGGGAGCGCGGGCCGGGCGTTCGGAGACACGCCGGGCGGGTTGGTGACCGGAACACTCCCCGAGCTTGCGGCGAATTTCTGCCCCGCAAGGGCTGAGGCGAGCGCGGAGCCTTCTGCGGCGGATTCCTCCGCCGCGGGCTCGCGCGGAGTTTCAGAGCTGGCTGTTTTTCCCGGCTCCGACGGGATTTGCTGGCGCAGGAAGGAACCGAAAAGCGCAGAGTCGGTGAACCCTGCTGAAGTCATCTCAGGCTCAGGATGAGCCGCGGAGATCTGGCAGGCATTGCTGGCCACGAGATTGGCAGGAGAGAAGCGCAACGGGATCGTCCTTGTTTGTCCTGGAACAGAGCAGGTGACCTGCCAATTTCAACTCCCAAAATTGGAGAATCCTCATCTCGAGTGGCGCGACCCCGGCGACGAATGGCTCTGGAACGAATCGTCCAGACGCTGTTGTTCCCGGCGGTTCCACTCGCGTTTCTCCGTCTCTTCGGCTTCCGAGACGAGAGCGGCCGCCTGCTTTGTCTCGACCCGCCGGGATCGCATGCGCTCGCGGACCTCGACGACTTCTTCGCTCACTTTTTGCGCTGCGGTTTCCATTCGCCGCCTCTTCCACGAGAAGATCTCTGCATCCGCCATTCCCAGGCAGGCATCTGTGGCATCCTCTGCCAGCATTTGACGCAGAGCATCGCTGCGGGTCGCGGCTGCCAGCCTGCGCTGCTCTTCCGCTGCTCCCTCCAGTCGGCGCAACTCGGCGGATCGAGCCTGCAGTTCAAGGCTGGTGCGCTCCTCGAGAAGGCGCCGCACATGCAGCACGCGCAGAAGTCCTTTTTTCACGACTTCCGCCCCGTCGCTGGCCGCGGATCCCGCGTGGAGGCAACCAGTCGCAGCAACTCTCCGCGGGTATCGGCGAAGCTGCTTTGTTCTTTGGCTCCCTGCGCCAGATATTCACGGATCGCGGGCCGGAAGCGAAGGGCGCGATCCAGATCCGCGTCGGTTCCAGGCTTGTAAGCTCCGATGCGCACGAGATCTTCCGATCGCGACCAGGTGGACAACAACCGCCGTACCAGCATGGCCGCCGCGCCATGCTCTTCGCTGACGATTGCCGGCATCAGCCGGCTGATGGATTCCAGAATATCGATCGGCGGATACCAGCCGTCCGCCGCCAGCGCCCGAGACAGAACGACGTGACCGTCAAGATACGATCGCACCGCATCGACAAGCGGATCCTGCAGATCGTCGCCTTCCATCAGCACGGTATAAAACGCGGTAAGACTGCCCTTCCGAAATCGCCCCGCCCGCTCCACCAGCTTCGCCAGCCGATTGAACACGGAAGGCGTGTATCCCCGCGTCGTGGGGGGTTCGCCCGCTGCCAACCCCACCTCCCGCGCCGCCATGGCAAAGCGTGTCAGCGAATCGAGCACCAGCAGCACGTTGGCCCCGGTACCGGCAAAATACTCCGCGACACTGGTGGCGCCGAGCGCTGCCCTCATGCGCAGCAGGGGCGACTGATCGGAGGTGGAAACCAGCACGACGGCACGTTTCCGGCCCTCCACTCCCAGACTCTCTTCCAGAAACTCGCCTACCTCACGACCTCGCTCACCGACTAATCCCACCACAATCACATCTGCTTCGCTGTTGCGCGTCATCATGCCGATCAGCGTGCTCTTGCCCACCCCCGATCCGCCGAAGATGCCGATGCGCTGTCCGCGCCCCACGCTCAACAGACCATCGATGGCGCGGATACCGGTACCCAGCGGATCGCGAATGGGCTCGCGCTCGAGCGGTCCCGGCGCCAACCGGTCAAGAGGCATGGAAGCGTGCAGCACGGGTCTCCGTCCGCAATCGAGCGGTTGGCCGGTTGCATTCAGCACCCGACCCATCAGACTCTCGCCCACTTCAATCTGGGGCCGCAGCCGCAGAGCCATCACCGGATCCCCGTAGCGGATCCCATCGGCGGCGGCGAGGGTCATCGAGAGCACGCGGCTGCCGCGAAATCCGATCACCTCCGCAGCATGCAGCCTGCCCTCGGAATCGCGGATTTCGCAGCACTCCCCAACCGAGCAGGGAGGCCCTTCCGATTCGATCGTCTGGCCCGACGCTTCCACCACCCGACCCTGCCAGCGGATCGGCGAGCGCTGCTGCAGCCGCGAAAAATAGGTCCCCAGCAGATTCATTCCATACCGTCCGCTGCCCTGGTCTCCGGGGCACGGTCGCCTTCTTTTCGCGTCTCGATCCGATCGAAGAAGCCCTTCTCGATCTCCTCCAGCTGGGCGCCGACGCTGAGATCGACTTTCCCGAGGCTGCTTTCCAGCACCGCACCGCAGCCTGGCAATTCGGAATCGGCGACCACCTGGGGACGGAGAGCAAGTCCCGGCATCAGTCGCACAACTTCAGTCCATAATTCCCGCTGTTCCGCAGGGACGCGAAGACGCACTTCGGTGGAATCCGACAGCTGCCCCAGCGCCATGCGAACGGTGCCCGACAGCAGCAGCGGATCCAGTTGCGACTCCCTGTGCAGGATCCGTTCAGCGATAGCCAGCGCCAGCCGAACCACTTCCTTCTCGATCTCCGCCATGTACGTATCCCGGCTGGTCCGAAACGCCTCGGTGGCCGCTGCCAGCTCCGCCGCGCGCTGCTGACGCCACGTGGAAGATTCGGCAGTCGCCATCTGTTTTCCCTGCTCGATCCCCTCGCGCCGAACCACTTCCAGTTGCCGGGCAAACGCCGCCTCCCGAGCAGCCTGCTTGTCTTCCAATTCCACGGTGTGGGCCGATGCCGGTGAGAGTGTACCGCGGGGTCCGGACGGTCTCCGCATGACCGGGTATTCCATCGGACGGATGGCGGATTCAGCCTCTCCCTGCATACGTCTCCTGCCGTTCACACGATGAAGTCATCGCCCTGCTCGAGCTTCAGGATCACTTTGCCTTCCGCCTCCAGTGTTCGTGCCAGGGCGAGAATCTCCTGCTGCGCCCCCGCCACTTCGCGCGCCCGGACCGGCCCCATAACCTCCATGTCCTCCTTCAGCATCTCTGCCGCGCGGGAGGACATCGCTGCAAAAACATGGGCCCGGAGCTCATCCTGAGCACCGCGCAAAGCCAGCGCCAGCTGACGCTTGTCGGCAGCCGAGACAATTTCGCGAACGCTGGCGGGAGGAATGGTCACCAGATCGTCGAAGGTGAACATTAGATTGCGGATGCTGAGCGCCATGGCGGGATCGGCCGCCTCGATCTCCTGCAGCATCCGGGTAGTCTGTTCGGATTCCATCCGATTGAGCAGGTCGGCCACTGCCTTGAAGCCCGAGTAGGCCTTCCGCCCGGTCTCCCCCATGTTTTCCAGACGTCGGTGGAGAACCATCGCCACACGCTGCGCCATTTCCGGAGAGAACTGACGCATCGCCGCGAGCCGGCGAATCGCTTCTACCCGCCGTTCCTCACTGAGGCTGTCGATCACGATCGATCCGCGGCGTCCGTCCAGGTGAGCCAGGACGATGGCAATCGTCTGCGGATGCTCGCTCTCCAGGAACTTTCCCAGTTGCTGCGGATCGACCTTCTCCAGCATGGCCAGATCGCTTTGGCTGGCCTCCTGCGATCTTTTCACCAGAGCCAGCAGATCCTCGGCTCGCTGCTTCCCAAAGGTATCGACCAGCAGCCTGGTAGCGTAGTCGAGCCCTCCGTGCATCATGTACTGCTGGGTGTCCAGCATCCCGTGAAATTCCTCGACTACCTCCTGCGAGACCTCCGGCGGGATCGAACGGAGTTCGGCAATTTGCTCGGTGAGCCGCCGCACATCCGGCTCCGACAGGTTCTGCAGAATCTTTCGGCCCACTTCATCGCCGACCGCCACAACAAAGATGGCCGCTTTGCGCACGCCGCTCAGGCGCTGGCGGTGGGACTCCGAAAGCTGTGGAACAGAGGAGGCCATGGTTACTCCGAGCGGATCCAGCTCTCCAGCAACCGCGTGCTTTGTCCGGGGTCATGTTTCACGCGCTCTGTCACCTGATCGAAGAGGGTCTGGGCGCGCTGCTTTTTTTGCTCTTCCATTTGCTGCTCCGCGCTCATTTCCAGGGTCCTTGCCGGAGCGGCAAGCTGGCTGCTTCCCTGTGCGGCGGCTCTGATGACCCGAGTCGCAGGCGTCGAGACGAGGGAACGCACCACCGGACGGGCGATCAGCAGGAAAAAACCCAGCAGACCCGCCAGAATCGTCGCGTACCGCAACAACACCTCCGACTGCTCGGTCCAGCCAAGAACGCGCGCGGTCACAGTGGGAGCAGGAGACGCATGATTTTCGTCAAAGCCGAGCTCCTCGACGCTCACCTCGTCTCCGCGTGCGGCGTCAAAGCCGATCGCCGACTCGGCCAGGTCCGTCAGCCTTTTCATGTCGTCAGCGCCGCGCGGCTGCCAGGTTGCCTTGCTGTCCTGTCCGGTGCGCCGATAGTTGATAAGAACTGCGGCCGTCAGGCGGCGCACACCGCCCGCCGTCTCCACCGTATGACGGACCTTCTTCGAAACCGCGTAGGTTCCGCTCTCCTGCCTGACGCTCTGCGCGGAGGGGCTTTGGGTAGGGTAAAGAGGCGGCTTCGCCGTGGGAGAGTTGCTGGCCGTTCCGGGAATACCGGACGCCGCAGGCTGCCCCGACGTTTGTTCCGATCGCTGCATCGACAGGGCTGCGGTCTGAGCGGGGTCGTAGGTCTCGTCCGTTTCATCGGCGGAATTCAGGTCGTAATCGACATTGACCGATGCCCGAACATTGCCTGTGCCGGCCACCGGCTCCAGCGTTTCCACGATGCGGGAGGCCAGTTCCTGCTCATGTTGGGCCATGGCCGCATCGCCGCTCCGGCGGCCCAGCAGGCCGCCCGTTTCCGCATCCACCAGCGTGACGTTTTCCGGACGCAGACCATCCACGGCACTCGCCACAAGGTTGGCGATACCCTCGGCCTCGTCGCCGGATATCGTTCTGTGACGCAGCCGCAGCACCACAGACGCCTTGGCCTCTCTCTCGTCAGCCGTAAACAGCGAATCATGAGGAAGAACCAGATGCACCCGCGCCGCCTGAACAGAAGCGATGGTTGCGATGGTGTGCTCCAGTTCTCCCTCGAGGGCTCTCTGATAGTTGACCTTCTCGTCGAATTCCGAGCCCATCCAGTTCGGCTGGTCAAAGAGCTCGAAGCCCATGCGGCCGGTTCTGGGGCCGCCCTTGGCGGTGGTCGCCAGCCTTGCCTTGTCGAGGTTCTCGGCGGACACCCGCAACAGCGACCCATCGGGCGAAACATCAAATGGGATTCCGGCCGTCGTCAGCTGTTGCGCCATCTGGCGGGCATCATCGGTATCGAGGCCGGCGTAGAGCGTGCGCCAGTCCGGGCGGGAGCTATACCACAGCAGCGCCGCAAGGCAGCCCAGCACCAGCAACATCGCTGCCATCAGCCGGAAGCGCCGTTCCGGTTCCAGACTGCGCCAGCGGCTCCAGGCTTCGGTTGCCAGTTGGCCAGCGCGCTGCTGCGCGGTGAGAGCCAGGGACGATTTGTCGGCGGATTCGGCCATCTCTTCTGTCGGTTAACCCGGTTCCTGGGTCAGAATTGCATGCCCATGACCTGCTGATAGGCGGCGACCGCCTTGTTTCGCACGGCAAGGGCCAGTTCGAACGCCATGTCGGCCTTCTGGGTGGCAATCATCGCGTCATGCACGTCGACGCCGGTCCCCTGCAACAAACCCTGGACCGCCGTCGTTGCCTGCTGCTCAAGGCCATCGACCCCGGCTACAGCATTTTGGAAAACGTCCCCGAAAGGCGCAGCCGAGTGGGGAGCGCCTGCCGAAGCAAGATTGTCCACCGCAGAAACAGCCAAAGCTGGAG
>JBAUZR010000572.1:0-1959 GCA_049585375.1 Acidobacteriaceae bacterium | reverse complement strand
ATGATGGGCAGTGCCAGCGGAATCATCGAGAAGAAGATCAGGGTGATCAGGTCGCTGGCCAGCATGTTCGCAAAAAGACGAACCGTGAGCGATAACATACGCGCAAAGTGAGAAATGATCTCGATGGGGAACATCAGCGGCGCGATCCACCACACCGGGCCCATAAAGTGCTTCGTGTAACCGACGGGGCCCTGCTTACTCAGACCCTTCCAGTTGTAGTAGACGAAGGTGAAGATGGCCAGACCGAAGGGCACGACCGGATTGGCCGTCGGCGTTTCGACGCCGGGCAGCAGCCCCATGCAGTTGAGCAAAAGGATGAAGATGAGGATGCAGGTGAGCACCGGCAGATGAGACTCGTGCCCGTGGCCCATGACCTGCTCTGCCTGACTATCAACAAATTCGTGCGCCAGCTCCGCCAGATGCTGGGCTCCTCCGGGCTTCTCCACACTCAGGCGCAGGCGGACCACCAGAAAGAACACCACGAGAGCCGCAAAAACGACCAGTTCCTCGGTGAGCGTGTTGTTGATGGGGTGGCTCGGATGCAGCGGATGAATCCCCAGCGCGCGGAGCAGGGCGTCGACGGGCGCGGCGAACCAGTGGTTCAGCAGGCGGGTCAGAAACTCGATCCAGGTCGTCATGGTTGCAGTATGGGTCCTTCAGGCTCTCAGCGCAGGAGTCGGATGGCTTCGAATGTCAGGGCCACAACCGCCAGCCCCAATCCTGTCACCAACGCGTAAACAGTACCGTGTAAACACCTTAGACTAACATAGAGAATCGCGATTGCCAGCCCAAGCCGCAGAAAAAACAGTACTAAAGTCCGCCGCGTCGTCCCTGGTTCATGCCGGTTGTCGAGGTGGGCGAAAATCCTCTCACTCAGGCTGCGCCATTCCCAGATCCCGCTCCAGGAAATCACAGCGCCGGCCAGGAAGAGCAGCCCGGTTTGCCATCCCAGCGTGAACGTGAAGACGAGAAAGAGGATCGGCGTGAGAATCGCGACCAACCGCAGCGCGCGTCCCAGCAGGCTGCGCAAATCGTCGTCGGTCATGGTGGCAGATGGCGGAGGATCGGCGCTCACGAATCCCCTTTGTCGATCGCCCGGCCCTCGCTGGCGACGAGGCGGAAGACCTGCACGAAGCCGGCAATCGCGCCCAGAAGCAGTCCCACCAGGTAAATCCAGTGCTGGTGCAGCCATTTATCGAGAGCCGCGCCGGCGATCCAGCCCACCAACACCGCGGCGGGCAGAATGAACGCAATCTGCGTCAACCGCTCCGCCCGCACCAGCGCGCCGACTGTGCGAGAGGGCTTTCCCTTGCCGGAGTTTTGCGTGGGATTGGGTGGTTCCGTGGTCATCGAGTCCTTCGTTCCCGCCTTGTTATACACCAGTCATGCCGCAACGCCGCGTGACCATGGTTTTGCGCAAGCCCCCTATCCAGCGGTCAGACCCAACGGGCTAAGATGGTCATCGGCCCCGCTGCCATCAATGCGGCATCTCCCGCCTCCACGCAGGGATTGAAAGGAACCGGCTCCTCATGACGTCCCCCGTCTCACCCGCGACGGCACTGCTTCCGAATCGCCGCACCGTGATCCAGTCCGGCCTGGCGGCCTGCGCTCTGGCTGCATGGCCCAGCTCGCTGCTGGCCCGATGGAACATCGCCGAGGGTCGACCTGTTCCGGCGGATCGCCATTTCTCCAGTCCGGCGATTGAAGAAGTGATCGATCGTATTCGCGGACAGGTAGCGGATCCGATCCTCGGTGCGATGTTTACTCGCTGCTTTCCGAATACTCTCGACACCACCGTCTTCCCAGGAACCCGGAACGGCCAGCCGGATACCTTCGTCATCACCGGCGACATCGATGCCATGTGGGTGCGCGATTCCTCGGCGCAGGTATGGCCGTATCTGCCGTTTGCCAAACGCGATAAGAGCCTCGCCGCAGTGCTCGCGGGCATCGTGCGGCGGC
>JBAUZR010000571.1:0-3386 GCA_049585375.1 Acidobacteriaceae bacterium | reverse complement strand
GTACTGCCTTCTGAAGTGCTGCAGAAGACGCCGGAGACAAATACGTATCATCTGCTGATTCAGGCCAGCCAGGTTCCCTCGCTCGGCTATGAGGTGCTGCGCGTGAGGCCGCGGAGCGAGAAATTCGCCAGCGACCTGCGGGTGAATGGGACGACGCTCGAAAACTCGTATCTGCGGGTGAAGATCGATCCGGTTACGGGCTGCATCACCAGCCTTTACGAGAAGAAGAACGGCTTTGAGACGCTGACGCCAGGAAGCTGCGGCAACGAGCTGGTGGCGTTCCGGGATAAGCCGAAGGCGTTCGACGCATGGAATATCGACGCGGACTTTGTCGATTCATTCACCAAACTGGATCATGCCGATTCAGTGCAGGTGATCGAGAGGGGCCCTCTGCGGGCAGTGGTGCGTGTGACGCGAACCTGGCAGAGCTCGAAGTTCGTCCAGGACATCGCACTCTATAACGATTCCGACGAAGTCGACGTGACGAACGACATCGACTGGCACGAGACACACGTCCTGCTCAAGGCCGCCTTCGACCTGACCGCCTCGTCGCCGATGGCGACCTACGAAATTCCCTACGGGACGATCGAGCGGCCGACGACGCGCAACAACAGCTGGGAGAAGGCGAAGTTCGAAGTGCCTGCGCTGCGCTGGGCCGACGAGGGGAATAGCCAGCATGGGTTCAGTCTGATCAACGAGTCGAAATACGGCTACGATGCAGTGGGCCATCTGCTGCGGCTCTCGCTGCTGCGCTCGCCGGTCTCTCCCGACCCCAATGCGGACCGCGGGCATCACCACTTCAGCTACGCGCTGTATCCGCATGCCGGCGACTGGAAGCAGGCACTGACGGTTCGCAGGGGATACGAATTCAATTACAAGCTGCAGGCACTACAGGTGGACGCGCACACCGGGGCGATGCCACCGGCGTACTCGTTCTTTTCAACGGATGCGCCCAATGTGGTGGTGACGGCGGTCAAGAAATCGGAGGACAACAACGCCCTGATCGTTCGCATGTATGAGTGGGCGGGCCGGTCCGGGGAGTTACATCTGCGCGTGCCGCGCGGGGTGACCTCTGCGGAGCTGACCAATCTGATGGAAAAAGGAGAAGGGAAGAATCTGCAGGTGGACGGCGAGACCGTCACGGTGCCAATCCATCCCTATGAGATTGTCACCGTCCAGCTGGCCTATGCCGGGCGGTCTCTGCAGCCTTAGGCGGGCATCGGGAGAGGCGGGAGATTGGAGAGGCGAGATTTCCTACGCGGCGGGGCGGCCGCCGGAGCCATGGCGGGATTGGCTTGCGCAGTCCGGGCAGCGCAGGCCCACGAAGCGGTGCGCGACTACGACTTCTCGAGACGGATTGAGCGGCGGGTGTTGGAGAACTACCTGTCGCGTTCCATCTGCATGGAAGGGATGCTGCACGGCCGAGGCGATCTGGAGGACAACCTGCGCATGCTGCGGAATACAGGGGCGCGGTATATCGCGCGCAACATCTGCCTGTGGGGGAACGAGGCCGCTCTGGCGGAGAATCTGGAGCGGGCGAGGCAGGCCATCCCGCGGGCGCGCGCCATCAGCGAGGAGATGGTTCTGGAGGCGTGCATCTTCGAGATCGTGACCACGGAAGTGGAACAGGTGCCGGTACCGGCCTGGGCCTTCGCGGGCGCTGGCCAGCCGGTGGAGCAACGCAATTTTCGCTATGCCGAGATCATCTATCCGTCGGGGCCGCGGCGGGACCAGTGGGGGCCGGGCGCCTCGGTTCCGGACGTGAGCCGACCGGAGACGAAGCTTTGGTTCTTCTACCTGGCGGCTTCCTACATCGACATGGGGGTGGAAGGCATGCACTTCGGCCAGGTGGAGATCATGGACGGCAACGATCCGCACCTGGATCACTGGTCGGAGATATTTGCGCTGGTGCGGAACTATGCAGCGCGGCATGCCCGGCGACGGATGGTTCTGTGCAACGGGCACGTGCCCGACGGGGGGCTGGTGCGGGCGGGCCATCTGCTGCTCGATTTTCATGCATTTCCGCTGCGGGTGCGGGAGGTGCCTGCTCATCCTGAAGAAGGGATACTGCAGGTGGGTTATCGCGACAGCCTCTACGGGCGCAGCAAGGGCGGGCAGACCTGGAGCGGATGGTCGTGCAGGCACCTGCCGTATCTGGTGGAACTGGACAACTGGGGGGCCAGCGCGCATCCGGGTGAGGCGGGGCAGGGTGGCGACTGGGTGTGGGGCTACGACGAGATTACCTGGTTTGCGCACCAGAGCCGGAGCTATCGAGCGCAATGGCTGCGATACGCTTGGGACTGGCTGCGCCGCACTGATCCCAACGGGCACCTGGAGATGCCGGGAGGGCGCACGATGCGCTCGCCGCTGGACCATCGGCAGTGGTACGCGGCGAACCGGCCGAGCGCTGCGGTGCCGGAAGGGCTGGACGATGAAGAAGCGATTCGCGCTATCTGGGCGGCCGATGCATCGTGAGCGCCCGGCAGCCTTCACGGTCAGGAGCCGGCGGTGGGGGAGAGCAGATGGCAGGCGACAACGTCGGTGCCGTTCGGTGAGCCTGCCATGGTGTTGATGCGCAGCAACACTTCAAAATGTCGTATGGGCCCGGCGTCAGGGATGCCGCATTGCTGCAGGGTGGCCGAGAGCCGGGGAAGATCGGTGACAAAGCGCCCAGCCGCTTCGGTGCCCTCCGCATCCGCTCCAGCGAGGAGCAGGACCTGTCCGTTCTGATCGAGATTCTGCACCAGCGCCACGATGGCAAACGACTGCCCCGTGCCGCCGCCGAGGGCTGTGGGTAAATACTGCGGGAGCTCGTGGGGCTGAGGCCTGAAGTTGCGAATGATCTCCTGCCCGTAGCTTTTGCTGTATACGAAGCGGAAATCAAGCTGGTCGCTGAAGAGCGCGGACCAGGGATCGGAGCGTGGGCTGCCGAGGAAGACGAAATTGTCGTCGGTCTTCAGATCTGCCATGCGGAGGTTGCGAGCCGAATGGACACGGATGAATTTGGCGCTGCTCTGCGCGGTAACCGCGATCTCGACGGCAATCATGGGATCAACGGCCGCGATGTTGCCGCCGCCCAGGACCATCTCGCTGGTCCGATAGCTTTCCGGGCTCAATTGCTGCGGGTTCGGCAGGTAGGTGTGGTTGGCGTAGTCGGAGACGGAAATTGCATTGCCGGTGAGTGCCTGCACCTCTGCGATTGCGGGATCGCTGGTGATGATCTGGGTAAGGTGAGGGGGCCGAAAGATGGCCGTCCAGGGCAGCATCGCGGGCCGTATGTCCGGGGACGGGCGGAAGTGCCGCCAGGAAAGGCCGGCGGCCAGCACGAGATTGAGCGTGGCGCAGAACAGGGCGAGGTTGCGCCACAGGGTGGTGCGTGCCTGCTT
>JBAUZR010000570.1:0-11812 GCA_049585375.1 Acidobacteriaceae bacterium | reverse complement strand
TCCCGGCGAGCGCACTCCATCGATTGCCGGCAACACGGTCACGCTGCCGCTGCCCGCGGTGGCACCCGAAGTACCTGTGATCGAAATGCCCGTCCCCGGAGTCTTCGCGTTTGAGCCTCAGGAGCTTCAACCCCATCGAGGAAGCTCGCTGGGGACCCCGGCAGAAGGGGGAGCTCTTGCCTGATCCCGCTCCCAACGCAGTCACACCCCAGCAGCCTCTGATCGAAGGCGAGGATTTCTATCGCGAAGGTCCCTACGTTGTTTTCACTGAGGCGTACCACCGCAAGCGCGGATCCTGCTGCGGCTCTGGATGCCGCCACTGTCCGTGGCGCAGCGAGCGGAGTCCCGCCGTCTCGCGGCAGGACTCCGACTCAGCCTGATGGCTACTGGACCTTGCCGATGTAGATGCCGTACGGTCCCAGCGCGACTGACTGCAGCGACTCCGGGTTGGCGTCGCCCGGTGTCTTCAGCAGCGTGGTTGCGTGCGTCCCGTGCACACCCTGCGCCGCAAGATCCAGGCTCACCGTCTGCGGCTGCGCCGTGAAGTTGCAGGCCACCACCACAACCTCGCCATCGGGCGCCTTCCGCATCCACGAGAGCACATGCTCATCGGTTGGATTCAGCATGACCTCGTCGCCGTCGTGCAGCGCGGCATCGCTTCGCTTCAGTGCGATGATCTGCAGGTACCAGTGCAACAGTGAGTCGGGCTCGTTCTCTTCCGCCGCCACATTCACCGTTTTGTAGCTGGGCGGAATCGGCAGCCAGGTCTTCGCTGCCGTCGAGAAACCTGCATCCTTCCCCGCGTCCCACTGCATGGGCGTGCGCTCGCCGTCGCGGCCTTTTTCCTTCGGCCATCCCCGGATGCCGATGGGATCCTTCACGTCTGCCTTGTCTTTCGGCGGCGTGGTCACCATGCCGATCGCGTCGCCGTAGTACATCATTGCCGTGTCACGCGAGGCAAACAGCATTGTTGCCAGCACCCGCCCTACACCCTCACTGTGATCGTTGGTGATGTAGCGGTCCCAGCGCGGATTGTCGTGGTTGTCGAAAACGAAGAGCGGCATGTCGCCGTCCAGATCCGTCTCCGCCTCGTTGATCCGCGCGCGGAAACGTGCCACATCCAGCGTGGGATGACGCTCCGGCGGGAAGCCCACCTGCATATCCATCGGCAGGTCCAGCTCATCATGGTTCGCGCCATACCACTTCTTCAAATCGTTGATCGAGCGAAGATAGGTTTCTCCAATCAGGATGACCTTGCGCCCCTTCGTCTCGTTGGCGACCTGGCGCAATTGGCGGATCACATCGTGTACTTCCGGCAGGTCGTCAGTCAGATTCGTCTTCACTTCCTTGTCGCCGAAAGCGTTGATCTCCGGCTTGCCGTCCGGCCCGAGGATGTACTCCTCATCCCGATCCTGCGGATCCTCAAACAGCGAGGTGATTGCATCCAGGCGGAAGCCCGCGACGCCGCGGTTGATCCAGAAGCGGACCACGTCATACATCGCCTTGCGCACCTGCGGATTGGACCAGTTTAAATCCGGTTGCTGCACGTAGAAGCGGTGGTAGTAGTACTGCTGCCGCGCCGGGTCCCATTGCCACGCCGACCCTCCAAACACCGACAGCCAGTTGTTGGGCGGCTCCCGCTTGCCGTTCACCATCTTCGCGTCGTGCCACATGTACCAGTCCGCTTTGGGATTCGTGCGCGACTTCGCCGATTCCTCAAACCACGGATCCTTGTCCGACGTGTGGTTCAGCACCAGGTCCATGATGATGCCGATGTGCCGCTTGTGCGCCTCGCGCTCCAGCCGGTCGAAATCTGCCATCGTGCCGTACTGCGGATCAATCGCCTCGTAGTTCGAGATGTCGTAACCGAAATCCACCTGGGGCGAAGGGTAAATCGGCGTCAGCCAGATAGCGTCTACGCCCATCTTCTGCAGGTAATCCAGCCGCGAGGTGATGCCATTCAGATCGCCGATGCCGTCGCCGTTGGAGTCCTGGAAGCTGCGCGGATAAATCTCATAGATCACCGCATTCTTCCACCAGTTGGGATTCTCATGGGCCGGTTGCGAACCGGCCGACGCCTGGTCCTGCTGAGCGATGAGTTGCGAAGGCAGGAATGTGTTGAGAAACAGGGCGAAGACAAGACAGGCCACTGCGCGGGCCGCTGATTTCATGTTTGCTGTTCACTCCCAAAGAAGTTGGACTGCGGTTAGACCGCTCTTGTGAGGCGGTTTCTGAACCAGGCAACGAAGGTACCACAACCGGGCGCACCGGCGCGGGCCGTCCGCCAGACGCGATACTCTGTTGCCCATGAGCAAGCTCTCGCATTTCGATGAGGCGGGCGCAGCGCGCATGGTGGATGTGAGCGGCAAACTCGCCTCACGCCGCGAAGCCGAAGCCTCCGCGTTTGTCGCCATCTCCGATGAAGCTCTTGCCGCGCTGCCCCATAATCCCAAAGGCAATCCTCTGGAGGTGGCGCGCATCGCCGGCATCCAGGCAGCCAAGCGCACGGCCGATCTCATTCCCATGTGCCATCCCCTGCCGCTCAGCCTGGTCGATGTGCGCATGGAAGTCGCTCCCGGCGGCATCGCCATCCACGCTACCGCCGCCACCACTGCGCCCACCGGCGTGGAGATGGAAGCCATGACCGCCGCGGCCGTCGCCGCTCTCACTGTCTACGACATGTGCAAAGCTGTCGACAAGTCCATCACCATTCGCGAGGTACGCCTGGAGCGCAAAACCGGCGGCAAAAGCGGCGACTATAAGCGCCATCCCTGAGAAGCACTCGTCGTCCGGCCAGCTGGCGGCTGCCTCTGGTTTCACGGGTCACGACTCTGAAACCCGGAAGCTGTGACCTGCACCCTGTCCGCCGCTGTACCCTGTCGTGGTGTCCGTCTCCATCGTCCGCCTTGGATCGCCGCGTCTGCCCAATGAGGGTCTCCGCCTCGGCACCGTCCGCCGCCCGCCCCGTGGCGTTCCCAGGGCCGACTTCGCCAGACGCGACTTTTACGATCTATGGCTGCCGACCCTCGCCCCCAGCGAGTCGCTTCTGAAGCAGATCCAGCGCGCCCCGGCTGAAAGGCCGGAAGAGTCCCGGCGCGCCTGGCGCACCTTCGAGCGGGGTTTTCGAGCCGAAATGCGCCTCCCCGACGCAACTCACCTCCTCGACCTGCTCGCCGCTCTCTCGCACCAGACCAATTTTGCCGTGGGCTGCTATTGCCAGGACGACGCCCGCTGCCATCGGTCCATCCTGCGCCAGCTGCTCACTGAGCGAGGCGCTGAATTCCGTAAACTGTAATCCGGACCTCTTCGAGAAGCCATGCATTCATCTGCCGCCACCGCATTTGAGGACAATACCTCCACGTCTGTCCGCGGCTTCCTCCATCACCCCGCATCTTCGGAAAAGGGCCTCGTTCTCACGCACGGCGCCGGAGCCAACTGCCAGACACCGCTCCTCGTCGCCCTCGCTGAAGCCTTCTGCCAATCTGGATTCACCGTTCTCCGCTGTGACCTGCCCTTTCGCCAGCTTCGCCCCCACGGTCCGCCGCGCAACAGCGCGGAGCAGGACCAGGCCGGCCTCCGCGCCGCGGTCGAATCCCTGCGCCGCCTCGGCCTCTCCCGCGTCTTCCTCGGCGGACATTCCTATGGTGGACGCCAGGCCACGATGCTTGCCCCTCCGATCCCAAGCTGGTCGAAGGTTTGCTGCTGCTCTCATATCCGCTTCATCCGCCGCGCCGTCCCGATCAGCTCCGCACCCAGCACCTCCCGCGCCTGCAAGCGCCGGCCTTCTTCGTGCACGGCGCCCGCGACGGCTTTGGCTCGCTCGACGAAATGAAGCGGGCGCTGGCCCTCATCCCCGCCCGCACCCAACTGCTCCCCGTCGAGGGCGCGGGCCACGAGCTCCTGAACCCGCGCAATCGCGAGAGTTTGCTGAGCCTCATCGTCCGCACGTTCCTGGCTTTCATCGAGTCCACCTCGACGAGCTCCGACGGACCCTCGCATCCCGTACCATGAACCCAATGAGGCCGTCCCATCCCGATCGCGCGCAGTTCCTGCGCCTCGCCCGCACGCACACACTGGTTCCGCTCTACCGCACGCTCACGGCCGACCTCGAAACGCCGGTCTCGGCGTTCCTTCGCCTCGCCGCCGCCGAGCCCGAATGCTTTCTGCTCGAGTCTGTCGAGGGCGGCGAACACCTCGGCCGCTACACCTACATCGGCATTCGTCCCAGCCGCCGGATTGTCTCGCACGGCAGCGATATTGAGATCACCGAGCACGGCCGCACGCGCCGCGTCACCGGCGACGTCTTCGCGCTCCTCCGCGAAGCCCTGGAAGGCCATTCGCCCGCCCGCATTCCCGGGCTGCCGCCGTTTACTGCCGGCGCCGTCGGCTTCCTCACTTACGATGTCGTCCGCCAGATTGAGCGCCTGCCCAGCGAGACAAAGGACGACCTCGGCCTTCCCGACGCCAGCCTGATGTTCTTCGACGAGGTGCTCGCCTTCGACCACGTCAAGAAGGAGATCCTGCTCATCGTCACCGCCGATCTGCGCCGCCACAAGCCGCAGGCCGCTTACGCCGACGCACTGAAGCGTCTCGATCGCCTCGAAAGGCGCCTCGCTCAGCCGCTGCCGAAGCTCACTTCGAAGAAGCCCTCCGGTAAGCTCCGCCTCACAACCCGCACAACAAAGGCGGGCTACATGAAAGGTGTGGAGCGGGCGAAGGAATACATTGCCGCCGGCGACATCTTCCAGGTCGTCCTATCGCAGCGATTCGACCTCGAACCGGGCGTCGATCCGTTTTCCGTCTACCGTGCCCTGCGCATCGTGAATCCCTCGCCGTATATGTACTTCCTCCGTTTCGGGCGGAAGAAACAGGGGGCGGCGAAGCCATCCCGCGGCAAGGTCCCGGAGGAGACCACGCACATCGTCGGTTCCTCGCCCGAACTGCTGGTTCGCGTTGAAGGCAGGAAGATCGAATACCGTCCCATCGCTGGAACTCGCCCGCGCGGTGCAACGGAAGCCGCCGACCTGGCCGCCGAGCAGGAGATGATCCACGACGAAAAGGAGCGCGCCGAACACGTGATGCTGGTGGATCTGGGACGCAACGACGTGGGCCGAGTCAGCCAGTACGGCTCCGTGAAGGTGACCGATCTGATGTTCGTCGAGCGCTACTCGCACGTGATGCACCTGGTGAGCAACATCGAAGGCAAGCTGCGGCCGGAATTCAGCGCCGTCGATGCGCTGCGCTCCTGCTTTCCGGCTGGCACGCTCTCCGGCGCGCCCAAGATCCGCGCCATGGAGATCATCGAAGAGCTGGAGGCGACGCGCCGCGGCATCTACGGTGGGACTGTTCTCTATGCGGATTACTCCGGCAATCTGACGAGCTGCATCGCCATTCGCACGCTGCTCGTCGAAGGCAAGCAGGGATTTATTCAGGCCGGCGCCGGCATTGTCGCCGACTCTGTTCCGGAGAAGGAATACGAAGAGAGCCTGAACAAGGCGAAGGCTGTGGTGCGCGCCATCGAGCGCGCCCGGGACTAGTCGCCCAGGAGAATGCGCTCCGCGCCAGTCATTCTCTTTTATTTGGTGATGCGCTCCGTCGAGCCCGTGACGTTCAGGACGCAGTTGCTGTGGCCGATGGCCGTCCAGACGGTGCCGTCGCCGAACGTCACCTGATCCAGCGAGATGCGGGTAACACCGTAGGCATACATCTTCTCGGGCAGGCGGAGTTCGCGGAGTTGCTCTGCGGTTTTGTCCGCCGAGTCGGTTCCGGAGAACGTGAGGTGCAGTTCGAAGGCGCTCGCGTCCAGCTGATACTTGCTGGTTTTTCCCAGGAAACGGGCGGTGATGCCGACCGACTGGATCGGCTTGCCGCTGGAGTTCTGGAAGCCCAGCGCCAGGTTCGGCTCCGTCACCTTTTCAGCGGCGGTGACCGGCATGAAAGTGGCCGGCCAGTTCAGATGAGCCTGGGTCAGCACGACCGGGCAGCCGCTTTGATCCGGCGACGGCTGCACCGCCTGCAGATCGAGGGACTGGATGCCAGCGGGCTGGGTCGGTGCAGGAACGGCCTGGACTTGCGCGAAGCCGGCCGTCGCGGTGGCCAGCAGCAGAGCGGAGAGAAGGATCTTCATCCAGGAACCTCCGACGCCCACGAGCATAGCACCGTCGGCGGCGAAAGGTCTTCGAAACCCGCATGACGCGCGTATGAGCCATTTGTGGGCGATACACTGGAATTCAATGGTCTTTGTTCTCGACAACTACGACTCCTTTACCTTCAACCTCGTCCAGTACATGGGCGAGTTGGGCGCTGACGTCGTGGTTCGGCGCAACGACGAGCTGACGCCGGAGCAGGTGGAAGCTCTCAAGCCGGAGAGGATCGTGCTGTCGCCTGGGCCGTGCACGCCGCAGGATGCCGGCATCTCGATCGACCTGATCCGGCACATGGCGGGCAAGGTGCCGATTCTGGGCGTTTGCCTTGGGCATCAGGCGATTGGCGCGGCTTTTGGCGGCAACGTTGTCCGCGCGCCGAAGCTGATGCACGGCAAGACCAGCCCGGTCGAGCACGATGGCAGGACGATTTTTGCCGGCATCGCGTCGCCCATGACCTGCACCCGTTATCACTCTCTGATCGTCGAAGAGAAGGGTCTTCCGCCGGAGCTGGAAATCTCCGCGCGCACCGCCGATGGGACGATCATGGGGCTGCGCCATCGCCGGATGCCGGTCGAGGGCGTGCAGTTCCATCCGGAGAGCGTGCTGACCGAGGATGGCAAGGCGCTGATCCGGAACTTTCTCCAGTTGCAATGACTCTTCGCCACACTGCCAGCTTCGCTGCCCTCGTTCCGCTCGCCTGCTGCCTGGTTTCCGCCCAGCAGGACCCGAGCCCGGCAACTGCAGCTCATGTCGAGTCGATCGCCACGGTGCCGATTGAGGGTGTCGCGATCTCCGGGTCGCTGTCGGTCGCGAACGGGCGGGCGACCATCGGGAACAACGGTACGATCACCGCGGGCGACAAAACTGCCCATGTATCGCTGACACGAGGTGGCACTCTCAATGTCTGCGCTTCGACCAAAATCCACCTTTCCACGGACAACAGCACGCCTGGCGGCGCGTTGATGATTGCCATCGACCGGGGAGCGATCGAGGCGCATTACAAGCCGGGACAGTATTCCGACGTGCTGCTGACGCCGGATCTGCGCATCCTGATCTCGCCTCCGGGCGAGGCGGATGTCAGCCTGCGGGTGAACAGCCAGGGCGACACCTGCGTGGATAACCGCGGTCCGCGTGCTCCGTACGTGCTGGCCAGCAGCCTCTTCGACGGCGGCGCGTATCGCGTGCAGCCGAACCAGCGGGTGCTTTTTGAGCACGGCAGCCTGCATGAGGTGGTGGACAACGAGGAGGAGCCGTGCGGCTGTCCGGCGGAAGGGCCGCTGTCGGTGGCGAGCGCCGGCGTGTCCGGCAAGACTCCAGCGAAGCCCGGCGAGAGCGTCGCTCACAACAAGACGGAGGCTGAGAATCCGTTTCCCCTGGCGGAGAGCGAGGGATTGAAAGCGCCGCCTGCTTCGCCGAAGACGCCGATCGTTCCCGCCGGCGAGGCGCATGCGCAGGTGGACGCGCCGCTGACCTACAACAGCGCCCAGCCGCTGCTGCCGGAGCAGCCGATGGCGGAGGGTCCGGCGACCACGGCGAGGCAGCCGGAGATCACGGCGCAGGCGAAGCCGCACCATCCCGGGCTCTTCGGGCACATCGGGCACTTCTTCAAGCGGCTGTTTGGCGGGTAAAAGCGAGCGGCCGGACTCGTGGGATAAAATCGAGGGGCCGGAGTTTGTTTCTGCGCTGACCATGACGGTCTGCTTCCCGCGGCCTGTTACCGCCGCACTTCTCCGCACCTATCTTCCTTCTGCAAGGAGTTTTACCCATGGCGATTCCCGCCACCCAAATGCGTCCGGGCATGATCATCAAGCACAACAACGATCTCCACCTTGTCTTTTCGGTGGAGCATCGCACGCCTGGGAACCTGCGTGCCTTCATCCAGGCCAAGCTGCGGAACATTCGGACCGGCGCCATGTTTGTGGAGCGCTTTCGCTCGCCTGATCCCATTGAGCGGGTGATTGTAGACGAAATTCCCATGGACTTTCTGTACAACGACGGCGACGACTACTACTTCATGAACACGGAGAACTACGAGCAGACCCACCTGAAGCGCGACACGCTGGGGGACGCGGTTGAATACCTGACCGCCAATCAGCAGATCAAGGTTTCGTTCCACGACGGCGTCCCGGTGGGAATCGAGCTGCCGCAGACGGTGGAGCTGACGGTGGTGGAGACGGAGCCGGGTTTGAAGTCGGCGACGGCGTCGTCGGTGACCAAGCCGGCGAAGACTGAGACGGGGCTCATCGTGCAGGTTCCTCCTTTCATCAACGAGGGGGAGAAGATCCGGGTGGACACGGCTGAGGGTGCGTATCTGAGCCGGGCGTGAGGCCAGGTTACAGGTTTCAGATGGTCTCCCCCGGGGGGATGGTAGCTTTTTGGCTAAGTACCTTGTTTGCTGGTAAGTAGCGATTTCTTTTGAGGGCTTCAAACGGAAAGTACCCGTATTCAGGGTAGTTTTTGAGAGCTCCAAAACGAGTGGCAGGGGCCGGCGGACAGCGGGCGGATGGCAAACAGGGTAGTTATTCAGGGGCCTCAAAATTGGGCTCAGGTCGGTCACTCCGGATTGGCTGGCGTCGACGGTCATAATTTGGACAAGCAAAAAGCCCGCGCACAGGCGGGCTTTTTTTGTTTTCTCTATCTAAGTTCAGAATACCAAACCTGGAGCGATTTACTGCCAAATCCAGGCAGCGATTTTGGCGGGTAAGTGGTTTTGTATCAGCGGCTGTGACTTTCGTTATGGCGGCTGGGGGCTTGACAGGATTTCCACAGCAGCGGTCAAAGATGCGTAATCGGCGGTTGGGCGGTTAACGGCGGGGCGTCCGTGTGGAAGAGCGCGGTAACGTTACGCGGTCGGCTGCGGCGACGGCAGCCCAGGGTCTCATCGCTGGGTACGGCACGGCTGAAGTCGGGCCATGATCCAAAGGCCGTTACCTGAGATTTGAGGCTGCCCACCCTGTCGCCTCGAACGGCGTGAGGCGACAAGGATGGGGCACCCGACTTCGACGCAGGGTACTGAGCGGGATGTCGGCACGGACGTTTCCGGAATGGGCCGAAACAGACGGTCCAGCATACAATCAGATTCCAACCAGCGGAATCGATCTCAGATATAGGACGCGGGGGGTTGACGACCATGGCAAAACTGACGAGCTATCAATCGGACATTCGCCCACTCTTCACAGAGCGAGATATTCGGGCGATGAGCAAGGCGTTCGACCTTGCGAGCTACGATGACGTAAAGGCGCATGCCGCGGCCATCTACGACCGCATTCGCGGGATCGGCGGCGCTGTTATGCCGCCGCCTCCTCCACGAGGCGAAGGGCCCTGGTCGCAGGATCGCATTGAGCTCTTTGCTCGCTGGATGGCGGACGGGTTCCAACCTTAGAGGCAGCTTGTTGTCGATCCGCGGATTGCCGCGGACGCGGCGGTGGAGACGATCGCTCTCCGGAATTACGGAGCGGCGCCAGCACGCCGGGTCCGGTGCCGGTGACAGGCTCCGCAGCGACGATCAGCGCGCCTTATCCTTCATTGCCCTGAGGCTGGCCTTCACCAGTTTCTTCACCAGGGTCAGGGGTATCGGCTCATCCATGGGAAAGCTGACAATCGCTTTGGTTGTCGAATAACCCGCAAGCTCCATGCTGTGTTCCTGGATTACTGGCGGGCGCACATGCAGGCGTATGTACGGTTTCCTGAAGCTGAACCAGACGAACATCCCATCGTAGTCATAACCGGGATAGGAATATCCGGGCATCTGGAAGTAATCGGTGCGTTCCGTGGCTCCGGGCGCGGTCGCGCGTATCGCGGCTCTTACTTTGGCCAAATTCCCGCGCGCTTCTTTTGGACAGTCAGCTATGTATTTGTCCACTTCACTTGCGCCAGGTTTCGTGGGCATTTCAATCTCCGCGCGTCCGTGCCGAATTGTAGTGGATTGTGTGATCCCGCTTCCGGACCTGGCCCGGTGCGAAAGTCCCTGCGCGGCGGCACGCAGGGGAACCTGGGCGGAGTGGTTCGCGTAGGTTCTGGGTATGGCGGGGCGCTACGGGTGGGAGTGGGTGGAGGCTGAGGTGGAGCGGACGGCGGCGGAGTGGGCGGGGTGCGCGGCCGAGCGGGCTCCGGAGGCGCGGCGGTATTCGGCAGGCGAGCAGAGGGAACGGGAGCGGGCGTACGATCGGGCGCTCGACGCGGTAGAGCGGGAGGCCAGGCGGGTGCGGCGGTTTCGGCGCGCGAGAGAGGGCGCGCAGGAGCGGATCGTGGCGGCGTTTGCGCGGTTTTCAGCGGAGGCGCTGGGTCTGGGCGATCACGCAGTCGGACTGCTGACGGACGATTTTCTGCCGGTGGGCACGCAGCTGGCGCGGTGGGCGCGGGCGTTCGATCCCGAGCTGGCGATGGACGGGATTGTGCAGGCCTGCCGGAATGCGTGGACGGCGTGCGGGCTGCAGCCGCTGCTGGGCGAGCCGGTGCGGCTGACTCCGGGGATTCTGGGGTACAGCCTGCTGTATCCCTACAGCGATAACCAGCTGGACCGGGTGGATCTGCCGGCGGAGGAGAAGCTGAGGGCGAGCGGGCGGTTTCGAGAGCGGCTGCGGGGCGAGGCCGTGGCGGCGGAGAATTCCTGGGAGCGGGCGGTCTGGGAGCTGGTGGGGCTCGTGGAGGGGCAGTATCCGCGGGAGGTCTATCCGCAGGTGTATGACTGTCTGCTGGCGATTCATCGTGGGCAGGAGGAGAGCCTGCGACAGTTGCGGGACGGGTGTTCGGTCGCGGAGCTGTTGCGGGTGAGCTGCACGAAGGGCGGGACGTCGGTGCTGGCGGATGCTTGTCTGGCGCAGCCGGAGCTGAGCGCGGCGGAGAGCCGGTTTGGGTTTGCGTGGGGCGTTCTGCTGCAACTGGGCGATGATCTGCAGGACATTGAGGAGGATGTGCGGCGCGGGTCGGCGACGTTGTTTTCGACGGCGGCGCGGCGCGGGGAGTGCCTGGATGGGCTGGTGATCCAGCTACTGCAGTTTGCGGAGCGGGTGGGGGCGCAGATGGAGGGGCTGGCGCATGGCGACGCGATGCTGAGGGATCTGCTGCGGATGAGCTGGCGGTCGCTGATATTGATGGCGGTCGCGGAGTCGCACGGGTACTTTTCTCCGGAATTTTTGCGGGAGGCTGAGGGGTGGTCGCCGTTCCGGTTTGGGTTTCTGCGGGAGCGGCGGGTACGGCTGGCGGGGCGGCGGGGGCTGTATGGGACGCTGTTCGAGCTGTTTTTGGCCGGCGAGGATGAGGGTGCAGCGGAGTTGCCGGCGGCGGGCGGGGGGTTGGGGCTGGCGACGGCGGGGGCGACGTAGGGTTACGGGTGATCCGGGACTGGCGCCTGCTGTGAGGCCGCGCTACGCGAGGGCCGCTTCCAGCCGGTCGAGGAGGGCGTCCTGGCCGCGGAAGATTTTTTTGCGGGCGGCGGGGAGATTGAACCAGGCGCCGCGGTCGGCTTCAGGGATCTCAATCTGGCGGCGGGAGCGCGGCGGCCATTCAACGAGACAGGTATTGGAGACGAGGGTGGAGGGATCGAAGTCGCCTTCGAGAGCCCAGGCGGTGACCTGCTTGCCGGAGGGCTGGCGGATGACGCCGAGGGGGAGGAAATCGGTCGTGGGGCGGTCGAGGGCGAGTGAGGAGCCGGTTTCTTCCTGGAA
>JBAUZR010000569.1:0-2108 GCA_049585375.1 Acidobacteriaceae bacterium | reverse complement strand
GCGCTTCCGGCATGTTGAAGAGCGAATGCACGCTGGCGATGACGACGTCGAGTTGCGCCAGCACCTCGTCCGAGAGGTCGAGCGCGCCGTCGGCGAGGATATCAACTTCGATGCCGGCAAAGACGCGGATCTTCCCCTCCATCTCCTGGTCCACCGCGCGAATGTGCCGCATGTGGTCGAGCGCGCGCTCGTCATCGAGCCCCATGGTCATGGCCAGGTTCTTCGAGTGATCGGTGATGGCGATGTACTGGTAGCCGTGCCGCAGACCGGCTTCGGCCATCTCGCGGATCGTGTTCTTCCCGTCGGTGACGCTCGTGTGCATGTGCACATCGCCGCGGATGTCGGCCTGCTCGATCAGTTTTGGCAGCCGGTGCGCCTCCGCCGCCTCGATCTCGCCGTTGTTCTCGCGCAGCTCCGGGGGAATCCAGTCAAGGTCCAGCGCCGCATAAATCTCCTCCTCGGTCGCGCCGGCCACAAAGGAGCCGTCCTCTACCCGCGCCAGCGCGTATTCGCTCAGCGTGTAACCCCGCTTGAGCGCTCGCTGGCGGATCGACACGTTGTGCATCTTCGATCCGGTGAAATACTGAAGCGCCGCGCCGTACGAACCCTCCGGCAGCAGCCTCACGTCAATCTGCAGACCGCTGCGCAGCCGGAAGCTCACCTTGTTTTGTCCCCTGGCCAGCAGGGTGTTCAGCGCCGGATAGCTGGCGACATACTCTACAGCCGAGCTCACGCAGTCTTCCGTGCAGCCGGGTCCGGTGGCCAGAATGTCCAGGTCCCCGACCGTATCCCGTCCGCGGCGCAGCGAGCCGGCGGGCAGAATCGTCGTGAGCCCTTCGAAGCGCCGAAGATAGTCGATGAGCTTTTCGGCGGCAATCTCCGCGTCATCGAGCAGGAAGCGGCCGCTGCTTTGCTTGTAATCCTCAATGCCTTTGCGCAACTTCTGAATGAGCTTCTCGCCGAAGCGCGGGAGCCCGTCCAGACGCCCGGCAGCGATGGCCTGCTCCAGTTCCTCCACCGAGCCGACCTGAAGCGCGTCCCACAGGAGCGCCACGGTCTTGGGTCCCATCCCGGGCAGACGCAGAAGCTCCAGCATGGAGGGCCGGTATTTCAATAGCAGCTCTTCGCGCAACGGCAGGGTGCCGGCGCGTTCGATCTCCTGGATGTTGGCCGCCATGCCTTTGCCGATGCCGGGGATTTCCTGCAGCTTTTTGGGCTCAGCGGCAATGGTGCTCAATTGGACCGTAGAGGATTCAACCGCTTCGGCGGCGCGTCGATACGACCGGATGCGGAAGGGATCGCCCGCGCCGATCTCCAGCAGGTCGGCTGTCTCGGCCAGCAGTTGCGCAATCGAGCGGTTGTCCATCGGAGACGATTACACCACTTCCGGCACAACGGCATCCAGTAACGGGGAGACGACAGCGGCCGGAGTCCGGCAACCCCGCTCAGGTGCAAAAAGCCCGCGCCATCGCGGGCTTTTCCCAACTCTCGATGGAGATTGTAGGGGTCGGCTGCCCTTCAGGCAACTTCCCGGGCCCGGACTACCTGATCCGCCTGCGGCCCCTTTTGGCCCTGAACGATGTCGAATTCCACGTCATCGCCCTCCTTCAGGCTCTTGTATCCATCCACCTGAATCGCGCTGTAGTGGACGAACACATCCGGCCCGTCGTCCCGGCCGATAAAACCGTAGCCTTTCGCATTGTTGAACCACTTCACCTTGCCTTTGTATTGAGCCACAAACGCGAACCTTCCTCTCAGGCAGACTTTGGTTGGGTAACCAACCTGCTGTCGAATAAAGACGCTGTGCTGTGGCCTTTGGGTTTTCTTCTGGAATACAGGAAGCGGGGTTATTACTTCTTCCTGCGCCCCTGGCTACGAACGTAATACATCACCGAGATGACGGTTTTGCCGTCCTGAATCTCGCCCTTATCGATAAGGCGCAACATTCGCGAGAGCGGTACAAACTGCAACTCAATCGACTCGTCATCCTCGGGCTGGGCCTGCCCGGCGATCAGGTCTTCTGCCAGAAAAACCTGGTGCCATTCGCCAAGAAATCCTGGACTTGCGAAGTACTTCACCAGTTTCGTCCACTTGTGTGCCTGGTAGCC
>JBAUZR010000568.1:0-4006 GCA_049585375.1 Acidobacteriaceae bacterium | reverse complement strand
TCTGGCACCCGCTCCTGCACAGCGTCAAACGCAGCGGAATCGGCCCGCGTCGCCAGAACGCTGCCGCCCTCCGCTGCCATGCGCGCAAAAATCTCCGCCACCTGCGCCGGGCTCTTGCCGGCCGCGTAGATGACCTCCGGCAATCCAAGTCGCAGCGCGCGGTGGTGATCGATACGCGCAAACCCCGCATCCTCATACGGCAACTTGGCCAGATGCTGCAAAGCCTCGGCCGGCGTCGATTGCCCCGCCTGCACGCGCTGCAGCAGCTCCAGAATCGTCTCCCGCGTCATGCTTCCGCCTTCGCGCCGGATTCCGCCCACGCAGCCCGCGCCGCATCCGTCACCACGCGCAGCGGCACATCATGCTCCCGCGCCGCCCGTCGGCAGTCCTCATATTCCGGCATCGCGTTCAGAACCTCGGCCGCTGCCGACGCAATCTTCATGCGGATCTTCCCGTAGGGCGTCTCCACCGTCACGAACGCGCGGTCCAGGATCACCCGCTCCTCCTCGTGCCGCCGGATCCCCAGCGTCGTCGTCTCCCGGAAGAGCAGCTGCTCCAGCGCACCCTCATCCTGGGGTCGGCACAGAACCGTCAGCAGCGTGCCCAGCCGTCCCTTCTTCATCGTCACCGGCGCCGCCATCGCGTCCAGCGCGCCATTCTCCAGTGCCAGTTCCATCGCGTGTGCCAGCACCTGCGGGGTCGCATCGTCAACCGCGCATTCCAGCACCACTACCTGATCGTGCGGGAATTTCCTCTGCTCCGCCCGTGCGGTCAGCACCCCCACTGACAACCGCAGCACATTGGCAAACCCCTCAGGATCGCGGCTGCCCGCACCATAGCCGATCGAGGTCACCGTCAGTGGCGACGGCTCAAACACACATCCCAGCGCCCGCAGCATGGCTGCTCCCGTCGGAGTCGTCAGCTCCATCGCCGGTCCGGCCGCATAGGTCGGCACGCCCCGCAGCAGCTCCGCTGTCGCCGGAGCCGGCACCGGATAACGCCCGTGCGCGCAGTTCACGAATCCGCTCCCCACGTTCACCGCCGCCGCGCGCCACTGATCGATCCCGAGCGACGCCAGCCCCACAGCACCGCACACGATGTCCACGATCGCGTCCACCGCGCCCACCTCGTGAAAATGCACCTGCTCCGGCGCAATCCCATGGATCTTCGCTTCGGCCTCCGCCAGCAGAGCAAAGGCCCGCTGCGCGATCGCCTTCGCCTCGGCCGGAATCGCAGCCGCGTCGATCAGCTTCCCAATCTCCGGCCAATGCCGCCCATGCACATGCCTATGGTCGTGACGTTCGCCTTCTCCGTGTCCTCCGTGCCCTCTGTGGTGATCGTCTTCTTCGTGCCGATGATCGTGCCCCACTCCCTCGGCGACCCGCCCCTGCTCCAGCACATCCGCCTTGGTCGCCCGAATCCCGCTCCGCACCACCGAATGCACCCGCAGCTCCGCGCCAATCCTCAGCCCCGCCGCCGTGTTCTGCAGCAGCTCCACCGGCACACCGGCATCCACCAGCGCGCCCAGCAGCATATCGCCGGAAATCCCCGCAAAGCACTCCAGCCACCCGATCCGCATCTCGGCGCTCATGCAACCCTCACTCCAGGCCGGGAACCCGCCAGCATCTCCGCTGGCAGCAGCTCGTTCATTGATCCGGAACGGTATCCGTCGCAATCCACCGCCACATAGGGAAAGCCCGCGCCCCGCACCGCCGCCGACATCCGGCGGAAGAATTCCGGATCGAGCGCCGTCGACATCTCTTCCTCGGCAATCTCAATCCGCGCCACGCTGCCATGGTGCCGCACTCGGAACCGCCGCAGTCCCAGCGCCCGCAACGCCTCCTCGGCGTCTTCCACCTGGCGCAGCGCCTCGGTCGTCACCCGCCGTCCATACTCAATCCGCGACGAAAGACATGCCGACGCCGGCTTATCCCACACCCGCAGCCCGGCCGCCTGCGCCAGCACCCGAATATCGGCCTTGGTCAGCCCCGCGTCAGCCAGCGGAGCCGCGACCTGATGTTCCTGGGCAGCTTTCTGCCCGGGCCGAAAATCCTTGCCGTCATCCAGATTCAGCCCGTAGGCCACAGCCGCCATGTTGCGCCGCACGCGCTCAGCTTCCAGCACAGTAAAAAGCTCATCCTTACAGTGAAAGCAGCGATCACCCTGGTTCGCGGCGTACGCCTCGTGCTCCAGCTCTTTGGTTTCCAGTACCAGCAGGGGGATTCCGTGCTCTCCCGCGAACGCCACCGCATCCTGATAGTGGCTTCGCGCCAGCGAAGCCGAATCGGCCAGGGCCGCCAGCATGCCGTCGCCCAGAACCTGATGCGCCGCCCAGGCCAGGTAAGCCGAATCCACCCCCCCGGAGTACGCTACGATCACGCTCCCCAGCTGCCGCAGCCGCTCATCCAGCGCCAATCGTTTCTCGTCCAGCTCCATCCCTGTCCTCTCCGCCTGTCCCTCATCGTACCGCTCGCGCCCATCCCATTGGAAATTTCACCGCATCCCATCAGATGCCTGTCAAACGGCAGAAATCTGGGAAGATAGAGTAGATGGCGACCCTGAACGCGGGCACAGTTCTCACTCCGGAAGAACGGCTGGCCAGGCGCAGACTCATTCTGCGGGATGCCGTTTCCCTTTTAAGCCTCTTCCTCATTACCGCCGTCATCTTCATCCTCACCCTCCTTCTTTACCGCTCCTTCATCAACCACCAGCAGGAGCTCGGCCTTCGCTGGAAAGCCCGCGGCGAAGCCGCCCTGCGCGCCGGCAATCCCGTTCAGGCCATTGATGCCCTGCGCTCCGCCCTCGCCTACGTCCCCGACCGCCAGACGGAGATTGAGCTGGCCACCGCGCTCGCCCAGGCCGGCAAGGCTGTCGAAGCCACCGCCTATTTCAATACTCTCCTCGAAGCGGCGCCCGGCGACGGCACCATCAATCTGGAACTCGCCCGGCTGGCCGCAAAACGGGGCAATGAACGCCTCGCCATCGAGCGCTATCACGCCGCACTCGACGGCACCTGGGAAGACAATGGCTACGACCGCCGGCGGGAAGTCCGCCTCGAGCTGGCCCGCTATCTGCTCTCCCGCAAAGAGTATGGGGCCGCCCGGACGCAGCTTCTCATCGCTGCCAGCAATGCGCCCGACGCCCCCCTGATCAAAGACCAAATTGCAGGCCTGCTCGAACAGGCTCAGGATCTTCCCGACGCCCTCGGCCTCTATCGCACCGTGGCCGCTCACCGCGATGCCCCGCTCGCCGCCTTCGAAGGCGCCGGGCGTACCGCCTTTAATCTGGGCCTGTACCGGATCGCCAACATTTACCTGGATCGCGCGCTCAGCTATCCTGGTGCGGCCGCGCTCCCGCCCTCCGAGAAAGCCGCCGACCAGTACATGCTCAACACGGCCAGCCATATCCTCCTGCTCTTCCCTGACCTCAATCTTTCCCCGCGCAGCCGGGCCGAACGTATCCTCTACATTCGCAAAGTCGTCCGCGATCGGCTTTCCGCCTGCACCACCTCCAACGCCGCAGCCGCTCCCAAACTGGCTTCCATCCTCAGCCGCTGGGATCAGCTGCCCGCCGAGCTCCAGGTGGCGCGGCTCGAGCAACAGCCCGATGTCGAGAATTCCATCCTGCAGCTGGCCTGGGATACCGAAACCTCCACCGCCCAGATCTGCGGTCCACCCGGAGGAGACGATGCGCTGCTGCTCCGCATCGCTCAGAATCCAGGAGCTGTTGAACAGGAATAAATGTCCGACCTACCCACTCCCATGACCTCTGCGCCCTCCACGGCCGGCGACAGGATCGCCCCCGCGGGCACAGTTTCGCCTGAAGTCGCGGCCGCCGCCGAGCCTCTCGGGTCCGAGCCTGCGCTGCGCTCCCGTCTCTCTGCCACCATCGATCGAATCGCACCTACCCGCGACGAGCGCCTCTTTCTCGTCCTTTCCATCTTCATCGGAGTCCTGTCTGGCCTGCTCGTCGTTGCCTTCCGCATTGCCATTGAGTGGATCAAGCT
>JBAUZR010000567.1:0-7348 GCA_049585375.1 Acidobacteriaceae bacterium | reverse complement strand
GAAGGCACGGTCACGCCGGAAACCCTCGTCGAGCTCAGCGTCCGGCACGAGGGCGCGGCTGCTCTCTCACTCGACCAGGCCAGGGTTCTCATTCATTACACCGACTTCTCCGGCTTCCTGCTCGCCTTCAAGGCCATCACCGAACATCTTCGCACCGCCGACGATTATGAGCTGGCGGCGTGGCGGATGGCGGAAAGCCTGGCCCGACAGGGCGTTGTCCATGCAGAAGTCTACGTCTCCGTCGGCGTGGTGTACTACTGGCGCCGCTGCGCATTCGAACCACTCCTGGAAGGCATGGAGCGCGCCCGGCTCCGCGCAGAATCTGAACTCGGCCTCACCCTTTACTGGATCTTCGATGCCGTCCGCCACTTCGGCCCCGAGCAGGCGGCCCCGGTCTTCCGCAAAGCCGCCGAGCTGCGCCCGCAGTTCCCTTCGATCGTGGGTATTGGCATTGGCGGAGACGAGCGCCGCACCGGCGCTGAGCCCTTCCGCGAGCTCTATGCCGAAGCCCGCGAGGCTGGGCTGCACCTTACCGCCCACGCCGGTGAAACCGTCGGCCCGGAGGGCATCTGGGGCGCCCTGAACGTCGGGGCCGAGCGCCTCGGCCACGCCCTTTCGGCGATCCATGATCGCGAACTCATGGATTTGCTCGCTCAGCGCCAGGTTCCGCTCGAGATCTGCGTCACCTCCAATGTGCGGACCGGCTGTTGTATGAACCTCGAGGATCACCCCGTCCGCCGCTATTTCGACGCGGGCCTGATGGTGACCCTTAACTCCGACGACCCGGCTCTCTTCGGCAGCGATCTGCAGGGCGAGTACTGCCTCGCCCACAATCACTTCGGGTTCACGGAGGAGCATCTGCGGGAACTGGCCGCCAACTCGATCGAGGCGAGTTTCCTGCCCCCTGACCGGAAAGTAATGCTCCTGCGGCGCATCGAATGCCTCTGAAGGACTATGGCCTGCCGCCCATCAGCCGATGTATAGAAGCAGAGACGCTGGACAGCGCGGCTTTGCCGGCTGCGCTATGATGAAACCTATGGCGCCCTGGGGAAAGCGCATGTGCCGTTTTCTAAGCAAGACCGCGAAGGCTGTTGACCTGGATTCCATTCTGCCGACGGTGAAACCATCCTCATCGAGCGCGCTGCGTGCCATTGGCTGGACGTCGGTCGCCGTGGGCGTCACTGCCCTGGGCCTCTATATCGGCCGCGAGTTGCGCCTGCGCTACAAGTTCAACCGCCGCACACCCTCGGACATCTTCTCGCACGCCGGCGAAGAGCTCGGCGCCGATTACGGCGTCGGTATCTAGGGCCGCCATTCGCTGTTCCGGGATTTTCGGGAAGCGCTCTCCCGCGCCCAAGCCGCAGCTTTTCTAATTCCTAAACCCTATCCCCTGCTCTTCAGTGCGTCCGCTCCACCAGGTACCGAGCCACCGCCTTTAATCCCTCGGCGGCTTCGCCATACGGTTCAAGCGCGCTGAACGCCTCCCGGATGAGCCGGTCCGCGTCCTTTCGCGATTGTTCAATTCCGAAGACCGCCGGCCAGGTCGCCTTGTCGCTGGCTACATCCTTGCCCGCCGTCTTGCCCAAATGCGCGGAGTCCTGGGTCATGTCGAGCACGTCATCGACAATCTGGAAGGCCAACCCTGCTTTGGTACCGAACTCGGTCAGACGCTGCACGCCGGTCGCGTCCGCACCGGCGTACACTCCACCGCTGACGATGCTCACCCGGATCAACGCGCCGGTCTTCGCCCGGTGGATCGCCAGCACGCTCTCCGCTGTCGGCTTCGAATGCTCGCCTTCCAGATCGAGCACCTGCCCGCCGATCATGCCCTCCACGGTTCCGGTTGCCTCGGCGATGAGGCCGACGATCCGGATGGCCCGTTCCGGCGTGCACCGCAGCCCGGCCAGCGTCTGGTAAGCCAGCGTTTGCAGCGCGTCCCCGGCCAGGATCGCAATAGCCTCACCGAAGGCCACGTGACAGGTGGGCTTGCCTCGGCGCAGATCGTCATTATCGAGCGCCGGCAGATCGTCGTGGATCAGCGAATAGGTGTGCAGCATCTCGATCGCGGCGCCCAGATCCTCGATGCCTTCCGGCAACCCGGAGCCGCCGTGGGCCACGGCCATGGTCCGCGCGGCTTCCATGGCCAGCACCGGCCGCAGGCGCTTGCCACCGGCGAAAACGCTGTGCCGCATTGCGCCGTGAATCGAGGCCGGGACCTGCGTGACCGGGGGCAGCAGCCGCTCCAGTGCCGCATCGGTGCGCTCCACGCCCTCCCGCAACATCTGATGGACATCGACTGGCATTGCGATCATGTTATCGAAAGTTCCCGTCACGCTTCATTCGCCTTTCTTTCCACATCCATGCCAGTGTAACGGCCAGAGCCACGAGGGAGAGCCAGCGGCCAGCCCACACATCGGGAGTCGCAGCCCACCGCACGATAATGTTCGTTACTCCCGGTTTCACAGGAATCACCATCAGACCGTCGCTCCGGTGAAGCGCCGCCGGCCGCGCAGCGCCGTTGACGGTCACATGCCACGCTGGATAATCCATTAGCCGCAATACCGCATAGCCGGCCGCCGGGGCGGTCACGACGGCTGACCTTTGCTCGCCGGCCCACGTCCCGATCTTTACCGTCGCCGGGATTTCGTCCGCGGGAGTGGGCGCCCATGTGTCCAGGTCCGGGTTCAGCGGGCCCTCGTCCGCGTCGGCGGACCGCAGCACCCGCACCGGCGGCAGCCCGGGCTGAATGTCGTCATTCTCTGCGCCAAGCGGCGTGTATTCGTCCGTACCCGCAAAGCCCCCGTCGCGAAACGTCGCCACCTGTGCTCGGACATTGTCGTCTTCATCGCAGGGCTGCCAGAACATCGCCGTCGCCAGCGCCGCCATCCCACAGGCGAGGCCCACCGCCATCAGCGACCGCACCCGCCGCGCTTGCTGTGCCTCACCTTTTTCTCCCAGCGCCAGCCCTGCCAGGCCCGCCAGCACCAGCCCCAGCACCAGGAGCCAGCGCCACGGAAACTGCAGATACCGAAGTTCCGGCGCCATTCGCCACAGGGCATCGCTCCAGCGGAACTGGAGGACTGCAATCAACGCGCCCGCCGCCACCAGCGGCCACCACAAGCCGCCGCGCCTCTTCCGCCACGCCAGAACTGCCGCAACAGCCGCTGCCACCAGCAACGCCACGCCGATCCACGACACCATGCCGAGCACATGGTTGTGATACCCGGCGTCGAACCGTTCCTCCGCCGGAACCTGGGCCAGCTTCACGAATCCGAAGAGGAAGCTGTCCTCCACGCGCATCAATGGCCCGATCGCCCGCCAGATCTCGACCCACCTCTCTTCGTAAAACGCCGGCACCAGCCAAAAGCTGGCCAGCCCGAGGCCCAATGCGGTCGCTAACGCCGCTCGTCCCACCAGGCGCCAGCGCTTCTCCGCGATGGCTGCCACCAGGACCACGAACGCCAGGAAGTAAGTGCCCATCACCGCGGCCGGCGCATTCGTCAGCCAAAGCGCCGCTACGGTGAGGGCCAGCGGAACCACGCTGCCCGTCTTTCGTAATCCGTACAGCACCAGCAGCGGCATCCACACTGCCGCCAGCAACTCCGCCATCGCCGCCCGCTCATAGGCGACAAACAGCAGGTATGGATTGACTGCGTAAATGCACGCTGCCAGCGACGCGGTTTCCTCGCTCATCCAGGCCAGCAGCATCGCGCGGCAACTCACCGCCGCGCCCAGCAGGACCAGCGCCGTAAAGACGAAACCCACCCAAGTCCACGGCAGCACGACCCCTAGCACCGCACCCAGCATCCAGCTCAGAGGCGGATAAAAGACAAAGCGCGGCTCGCCCGCCCCGAAGTTGGCCGACGCGGCCCAGTGCGGATAGAGGACGCCTGCACGCCAGTGCGCCACCACCTCCATCCAGCTCTGCAGATGAAAGTCGAAGTCCTGCCCACACGAGGAGCCGCGCCACGCCAGGGGCAGAACGGCGATGCCAACCGCCGCCAGCAGCAGCACATTTTGCCGATACCATCGCCGGCCCCAGGTCCTCGAGCTCAAGTGCGTTCCCGGCTCCCGTTCTGGTGAACTCCACCCGGACTTCACGGCTCCAGCCGCAGCATGTGCTCTGTGTGCGCCGCCACCGCACCCTCAGAAAACGGGAGCGCAAAAGTGGTGCCGCCGTACCAGTAGCGCCACTGATCCATGTAGTACGGGCTCAGCGGATCGCCCGACTCGCCCGTAAGAATGTTCTCCGTCGCGCCGTCGATGTTGCTCCAGTCGATCGTGAAGCGCTGGGAAGGCCCGAAGGTTCGCGCCACCTGCTTCACGGTGGACGTGTCGCCCGACTGCGGCTGCTCGCCCGTGCCTGTCCACTTCTTAAACCACGGCAGCATGCCGTAGAGCGGATGCTCCACATCCACTGGGTGGGCATAGCCGTACTTCCAAGCCTTCAGGTCCAGGGGCGCCCGCGCCTGCTCCAGCCCCTGTCGCACCAGGTCGGCCAGAAAATCATCCCAGGTGGCGTAGCCCGGCGGCAGCCAGCCCGTCGGCTCATTCATCATCATCTGCTCTTCGACAAACAGGCTCTCCGCCCAGTGATACAGCTTCCAGTCGTCGCCGAGTTTCGGCTTCAGGACCAGCGGCGGGAATGCCGCCCTGGCCGCGGCTACAATCGCCGCCGGCGCAGAATTCACTGAGACCACACCGTCCCACGAGCGCAGAAGATTCGCAGCCTCGCGCAGCCGCGCATCCGTTTTGGTCGCATGGTCAACCCCGTACGCAAGCCGCTGCGCGATCTCCTGATCCAGCGCCGAATACACGTCCGTCTGCAGTGTGAGCATGTCCTGCTGGGTGAGCTTCTGTCGCGGCTCCAGCCATTTCCAGATCCGCTCGTTGCGATAGGGATCCGCCCACTCCAGTGTCAGCGGCGTGGGATAGCCGTCGGGCGTTACCCTGGAATTGGCCGTCGCCAGAATGCCATCCGGCGGATCGAAGGCCGTCGGCAGCTGGTCGAAGGGAATGAAGCCCTGCCACTCATGCTGATTGTCCGTAATCGGCACGCCTGCCAAACCGCCGGGGCGCAGCGGAATGTCGCCGACCGCCTGATAGCCGATGTGGCCCTGATCGTCGGCGTAGACCACGTTCTGCGTCGGCGCCCACCAGGTCCCGAGGGCATTGCGAAAGTCCGTCCAGTTCTCCGCCGTATCCATCGCCAGCAGCGGATACCCCGCCGCCTTCGGATCATAGATATCCCACTTGAGCGCGAGGGTCCGCTTCTCGCCGGGGATCAGCGGGGTGATCACCACGCCGTGTCCGGTGCGCTCCACATCCACGTGCACATCCGCTCCGCCGCGCACCTGAATCGTTTCGGGATCATGTTCGATGGGGTGCCACGCACCCTCGGGTCCCTGATATTCGTCCTGCGCATTCACGTGCTCCACATAGATATCCTGCGTATCGCCGTAGAGCGCTGTGAAGCCCCAGGCGATGTGCTGGTTGTGGCCCGCGACAATCAGCGGCAGCCCGGGAATGGTGAGCCCCGCTGCGTGAAATCCGGGCGCTTCCAGGTCAGCCTCGTACCAGAGGTTCGGAATCCGATGCGGCAGGTGCATGTCGTTTGAGAGCATGGGCTGGCCGCTCGCCGTGCGGGAGCCGGCGACGACCCACTCGTTCGAGCCGCTCGCGCAGCCGAGGCAATTGGCCAGGTCGCCGGCGGTCATCTGCAGCACCGGCGCCAGGTCGTCATGCAGGAAACCCCACTGGCTGGGATCGAGCGGCACATCCGGGACTGCCTGGTTCGGGGCGGTGATCGGCGTCTCGTTGCTCACGGGCGGGTGGTCGCGCCACGAGCCGGTCGGGTAGAGATCTTTGGCCAGCGTAGGTCCCAGCCGCGCGGTGATCTGCTCCCTTTCCAGCTTCTCCGGCCAGTGTTCGTCGAGGAGCTGGACCATACTCAGCACCACCAGCATCGAGTCCTCCGGCTCCCATGGCCCCGGGCGATAGAAGAGCACGCGGAACTCGGATGGCAGGCGATCCTGCTGGGTGTTGATGAACGCGTTCACGCCCTTGGCGTAGTCCTCAAAAAGCTGCCGCTCCTGCGGAGTCAGGCTGGAGGTCAGGCGCTCCGCGGTGGGCCGCATGGCGAGCAATCGCTGCATGCGGTCGTGCTCCACCAGCCTGGAACCGAGGATCTCCGCGGCATCGCCGGCTGCCATGCGCCGAGCCATGTCCATCTCCCACAGGCGGTCCTGTGCGGTGACGTAGCCCTGGGCGAAGAGCAGGTCGTCGAGATTGGCGGCCTGGATGTGCGGCACTCCATGTTCATCCCGCCGGACTGCGACGGAGGCGCTCAGGCCCGGGGTGAGGACGGTGCCATCCAGTTCCGGCAGCGAGGCGCGCATCGCATGCTTCAGCCAGACACCGGAGCCGACGACCGCGCCGGCCACTATCAGTAACAAGAGCAGGAGCAGAATCAGCACCACCCGCAGCAGCGGATGCCGCCGCTCCTCCTCGTCGACTTCGATCATTCGCCCCAGAGCCATCCGCGTTCATTCTCTCAGAGAGGCCGCCGCGATTGCGGCCCTTCGGCAGGCCCGATGGAACCTTGCTCTTGTATGGATGACCTTTGACGGAGGCGCGTTCACTGGATTGGCTATCTCAGCGCCCATGAGGCAGATACAAACTGGCCCCGATGCGGCGAAGTTGCTGCCAACGATCGGGGCCTGAACTCTAATCCCTAATCCCTGGTGCCTAATCCCTGTCTCTCCCCTACATGGCCGCTTTCTTCGGCTGGGGACGGCTGGCGGGGGGAATGATGTCGTTCATGCGGAGGTACTCGACCATCTGCCCGTAGTGGTCCATGGAGTGGGCGATGGCAAAGGCGGCAGCGGACAATTTCGTCTCCTTGAACTGCGGCGGGAAGCCCTTCACCGAGTCGAAGGCGTTCTGCGGGGTGATTGTGCCGACGGCGGCGTGGGCATAGACGTAGGAGTCCTTGAGCGCCTGCACGATCTCGTCTTTGGTTTTGAGGGCTTCGATGGTTTTAGAATCGACGGTTGTCGCGCCGGGAACGTCCCATCCTTTGAAGAACTCATAGTTGGCCTCGGCCAGGTGCTTCACCTGGGAGCCGAAGTTGCGGACGCCTTTGAAATCGCCGTGGGTGGGGGCGAAGTCGTACTTGTCGGCGGGCATGGCTTCAGCTGCGCCGACGACTTCCATCTGCATCAGGCCCATCAGGGCGTTGAGTGAATCGGCGGGGGCGATGGTTGCCGGAGCCGGACTGGCCCCCGGCGTTTCCTGGGCCAGAAGGCCCGTTGGCGCGGCGAGCGCGAGAGACAAACCTGCCATGATC
>JBAUZR010000566.1:0-3560 GCA_049585375.1 Acidobacteriaceae bacterium | reverse complement strand
GAAAGCCGCCATGCCTCAGCTGTTGCCGCTAACCCGCCTCTCCGCGCCGGCGACCGCCGCTTCGTTCTCCATTCGCGAACAGCAGCACGTTGACTTCTCAATCATGGGGATCGATGCCCAGGATGTTACCTTTGCCGCCCTGTGGAATCATCAGGATCTCTCCAGGATGCCCATCAAAAACGATCCTTTTTCTGCCACTCCGGAATCTCCGATTCGAGACACGAGCTATCCTGTTCCGTGCCCCGACCCGGCTCTCCGTCCGACCTCGCCCCTCTCATCGACCGCCTCCGCCAGGGCGACATGCGCGCCCTCGCCCGTGCCCTCTCGCTGGTCGAAAATGACGCACCCGAAGCGCCGTCTCTCCTCTCCGCCTGCTTCCCCCACTCCGGAAAAGCCCTCCGCATCGGCATCACCGGGGCTCCCGGCGCCGGCAAAAGCACCCTGGTCGACCGCCTCGCTCGCGCCTTCCGCGACCAGGGAAAAACGGTCGGAGTCCTCGCCGTCGATCCCACCAGCCCCTTCACCGGCGGCGCTCTCCTCGGCGACCGCATCCGGGTCGCCGGCCTCCACGCCGATCCCGGCTTCTACTTCCGCTCCATGGCCACCCGCGGCTCCCTCGGCGGACTCGCCCTCGCCACCGCCGACTGCGCCCTCGTCCTCGAGGCCAGCGGCAAAGACGTGGTCCTCATCGAGACCGTCGGCGTCGGCCAGGATGAAGTCGAAATCGCCCGCCTCGCCGACATCACCCTGGTCGTCCTCGTCCCCGGCATGGGCGACGACGTCCAGAGCCTCAAAGCCGGCGTCATGGAAATCGCCGACATCTACGTCATCAACAAAGCCGACCGCGACGGCGCCCACCGCGTCGAGCAGGAGATCCGCTCGATGCAATCCCTCGCGACGACCCCCGAAGATCGCACCCCGCCCATCGTTCGCACCATTGCCACCACCGGCGAAGGCATCGACAATCTTGCTGCTGCCATCGCCGACATGCACTTATGGCTGCAGAAAGACACCCACCTCATGCAGCGCCGCGCCCATCACTGGCAACGCCGCCTCGACGCCATGCTCCGCGCCGAACTTATGCGCCGCGCCCGCAACAACGGCTTCGACGCCAGCGTCCTGCAATTCCACGCCACCCGCATCGCCTCCGGCCAGCAGGACCCCTGGCAGCTCGTCGCCCAGCTCACCGAAAGGGTCTTCTCTTCGGGTCCAACCTGATCCTGAAACCCTAAACTCCGGCGGCCTGAACGCTAACCGCTATCCGCTATACCCTGTTCTTATGCCCGAACTCGACCACATCGGCATCGCCGTGCGCAGCATCGCCGAGGCGCGCAAGCTCTACGAATCCCTGGGCCTGGCCGTCGTTCACGAGGAGACCGTTGAGCAGGAGCGCGTCCGCACCGCCATGATTCCCACCGGGGACACGCGCATCGAGCTGCTTGAGCCGACCGCCGACGACTCGCCGATCGGCAGGTTCCTCGCCAAACATGGACCCGGCCTGCACCACGTCGCCCTCCACGTGGAGGACATCTCCGGCGCGCTCGAAACGCTGAAAGCTCAGGGGGCTCGGCTCATCTCTGAGGACATCCAGATCGGCGCCGAGGGCCACCTCTACTTCTTCGTCCACCCGGCAAGCGCCGGCGGCGTGCTCCTCGAGATATGTCAAGACGCGATCTCCGACGTATGAACTTTCTTTCCATTGACACCTGCGGAGCGCTGGGCAGCGTTGCCCTCGCTCGGCTGGACGGCGATCTCGCGATCCTCGGCCAGATGGAGATTCCCGGCAAGACGTACTCCGCGCAGCTTGTCCCGGCGATCCGCGATTTGCTGGCCCACCACAACATCGCTCTCCCCGACCTCGCCGCTATCATCGTGACCAGCGGCCCGGGATCGTTCACGGGGATCCGTATCGGTCTCTCGACGGCTAAGGGCCTGGCGGAAGCCCACTCGATTCCGCTGCTGGCGGTTTCACGGCTCGCGGTCCTGGCACACAAAGCGCAAACGACAGCCGCCGCCCTCGACGCCAGCCGGCACGAGTTCTACCTCCGTGAGGGAACAACCGAGCTGCTTCTGGCCGTTGCCACCTTTAGTCAACGCGCGACGGCCCTGGGCTCACAACTGGCGGCCTGCGAGGCGTCCGTTCAGGCCATCGCCGCTGACGCCACGCTCGTCGACCCGCCCACCGCCGCTGACGCCCTCCGCCACGCCCTGGCGCGCCTCAGTGCCGGCGATTTCGACGACCCGCTCACCCTGGACGGCAACTACCTGCGGCGCTCCGATGCCGAGATCTTCTCGAAGCCGGCGCTGTCCGCCGCCTCCCTGCCATGAGCTGGACGATTCGCCCGGTGACGGCCGCGGACCTGGACGCGATCATCGCCATCGCCGCTGCCTCTCCCGAAGCGCCGGTCTGGCGACGCTCCGACTATGCCCTCTTCGAGGCCGATGCGCCCCTGACCAACCCGAAGGTCCTGCGCGCCGGATTCATCGCCGCTTCGGACGATCCGTCGGTCCTCGGGTTCGCCTGCGCCTCTCTGCTTCAGGACGGCCAGGAGAATCGCGCCGAACTGGAGACGCTGGCCGTCGCCCCGGATGCCCGCCGGCAGGGAATCGGGGCTGCGCTGGTACGGGCCGTCCTCGCGTGGGCCGCTCAAAAGAGAGGCCGCCACCTGTCGCTGGAGGTCCGCGCCTCGAACGCGGGCGCAGTGGCGCTGTACGGCCGGGTCGGCTTCCGGCCGGAGGGGCGCCGGCCCGGGTACTATGCTGATCCGGAGGAGGATGCCCTGCTCCTGGGCAGGCCGGTTACCGACGGATCACCGCCGGGGCAGTTTTCCACTGAAAACCCAGTTGAAGGTGGACCTCCGCGGTGCTAGCGTTGTACGTCTCACCTATGTGAGTCAACTCGCCCGGCGAAACCACGACAGCCGCGGCTCCGCCGGGACGGGATCCCGCAGCGGAGGTGTCCTCTATGGATCTGGAAGCAAACGCTCAGCCGAGTAGTGAAGCGATACGCCACCTGGAAGAACAGCACCGTCACTATTCGGAGAAGCTGGAAATGCTGCTCCAAAAACCCTGGTTATCCGAAGAAGAGCAACTCGAGGAAGTCCGCCTGAAGAAGTTGAAACTGCATATCAAGGATCAACTGGTCCAGCGGCGCGCACACACCGGGGCCTACAGCGCCGCGTAGACGCACTTATTCACGATACTTTTATCTCTCTGTTTCGATGGTCCCCATCGCGGGCTGGAGTGTCTTCGCCGCACCACGGGACGGAGCGAAGGCGAAACGAATCTCCGCCAGCCTCTGCGCCGCAGGGACTTCGCCTCGCTTGCCGTAGAATGAAAAAGACTTTTGGACGAACGCGCCCTGCTTCCGGCTGATTTCAATCTCAATCTTGCCCGACGCGCTCTCTCGGCCTTTGAAGCCCCGGCGCCAGTCCGATCGTCACCGCAGTGCGGTTTGATCTTTGCCCATGGTGCGCGACGGATATTTCTACGGATTCGCCCTGATCGCAGTCGCTGTGGTCGCAGGCCTCTTTACCGGGGTCTGGGCCTGGTCGGCGCTG
>JBAUZR010000565.1:0-2176 GCA_049585375.1 Acidobacteriaceae bacterium | reverse complement strand
GGATTGATGACGGCCTCCATGCTGGGAGCAGCGGCGCGCGCGCAGGAGGGCGGTCCGTACAAGGTAACCAGAATTCAACTGACAGGAGGCGAAGGGGGCTGGGACTATATAACCGCGGACCCGGACGGCCGCCACTTGTTCGTTGCGCGTTCCGGCCCCACAGGGCATATAGGTATCTACAATCTGGACACGCTCGAGCAGGTCGGAGACATTCCCAACGTCAGCGCACACGGCGGCGCGGTGGACACGGAGACCGGCCACGGCTTCGCCACCTCGAACCCGGTGACTATGTTCGACGCGAAGACCTTCGCGGTGATCAAGAAGATCGATACAGGCGGCCATCCCGACGGATACCTCAACGACACATACAACCACCACTTCTACGTCCTCAGTCACACCGCGCCGAACATAACGGTGCTGGACGATAAGGACGGCAGAATCCTGGGAACCATTGATATCGGCGGCGCGCCGGAACAAGCGGCAGCGGATGGGCATGGCAAGATCTATGTGGACATCGTGGACAAGGCCGCGATCGCTGTTATCGACGCCAACACCATGAAGATGGTTCGCAAATTCGACTTGTCATCCCGGGGCGCGGAATGCGCCGGGCTGGCGCTCGACGCCCAAAACGGCATTCTTTTTGCGGCATGCCGCGAGAAGAACGATATGGTGATTCTCTCCGCAGCCGACGGGCACATCATCACCGACTTTCCCACCGGCGAGGGCTGTGACGGCGTCACCTTCAATCCCGCGACCATGGAGGCGGCCAGCTCGCAGGGTGACGGAACCGTGACGATCATCAGGGAAGATTCGCCGTCGAGCTTTCGCGTGGAGCAGACAGTGGCAACGCCGATGGGCGCCAGAACACACACGCTGGACCCGAAAACCGGCAATCTCTACACCATCACCGCGGAGTTCGGACCCACGCCCACGACGCCTCCGGCCAACGTACCGGCGAACGCACCTGCATGGATGCGCAAGCCCCGGCCACCGATGATCCCTCATTCCTTCCAAATCCTGGTTATCGGCAAAGGCGAGTAGCTTCTCATTTATCCTGCAGCGCGGGCTGCAATCGTCCTGCCTTCCGAGGCTCCGGTTTTGAGGCCCGCCCTTTATCGAAAGCGGAAGACAAATCCAGCGCCGAGGCGGAGATTGTTCTGGAGATTGCTGGTGCTGTTCGGCAGTTGGGTGCGCAGCCAGCTGGCCTGAAGGGCGCGCACCGCGAGTTGCGGCGAGAGCGTCACATTGATGCCGGTCCGGCATCGACGGCCATGCTGTCGGCAGCGGTGTCAGCACCGGTCGGATTGGGAAAGGTGCTGTTCATGCCCCACGCCTCGCCTACCAGTCCCTGTCCGTAGAAGTCGCAGCCACCACTCCGGCCATATCCGTCCACTTCTCAGTCTCGGCCTTCAGTTGCTTCCGCCCCGCTGCCGTCAGCCGGTAGAACTTCGCCCGTCGGTTGTTGTCCGACTCGCCCCACTGCCCAGCGATCCAGCCGCGCCGCTCCAGCCGGTACACCGCCGTATAAAACGATCCCTGCAGGATCTCCAGCCGCTCGCCCGAAATCTGCTGAATCCGCAACAAAACTCCATACCCGTGCTGCGGGCCCAGCGATGTCGCCTTCAGGATGAGCATCTCCAGCGCTCCCTGCGGCAGTTCCACGCGTTCCGGCATCGCTCTCTCCTATGCGAGAAAGGAGAGTACGCTCTGCTCTCCTATTCCGTCAAAGCGGCACCGACGGGCGAATAGACGGGGCACTTCCTGATCCATTTCAATCGCCGGATCCCGATCGGGATCTCAGCGGGATACAAAGCGATGCGCTCAAGGCTAATACCAGCGGAAACATGCCGCTGCCTGCGGCTATTCTCGCTACATGACCTTTCACAGTCCAGGCGGGAAAATACTGAGGCAAAAAGTCCACCCGCCGCGTTTGACCGGCGATCCATCTGTCTCTATAGTAAAAACCAATGAGGCTCTGCTCCACACCGGCGACATGTTGTGCTTGTTGTTGCACCGTGCGCCGGACTTGTGGGTAATTCAGCTTCGACTCTTTCCCTCCCATAAGCCCGCGCTTCAGCCCTGCTGCTGACGCGGGCTTTCTATTTTCATTCACATCGCACACGGAGATCGCATGGCGGAGGTCGCCACCAGAGCTAAGATTCCAGCACAGGTGCAG
>JBAUZR010000564.1:0-2249 GCA_049585375.1 Acidobacteriaceae bacterium | reverse complement strand
AACTTCACGTGGCTGCCTCGCTGGCTAGCCTCCTGAAATCCGCCGTCTCCAGCCGGCGCTTCACATCGCGGAAGGGAAGAGGCTTAAGCCGCCCCAACCTCCACCTCGATGGTGCGGATTTCGGCCGGTCTTGTGGCCAGCGGCGGCTCGAAATGAAGTTCCAACGCCTCCTTCAGACTGGAGAGCGCCTCCTCCTCCGTCTCGCCCTGGCTGGCGATGTCGATTTCGAGGCACTGGGCGACATACCAGTCGCCTTCTTTCCAGACCGTAGCCGAAAATGGGCGTTTCATAGCGGTATTTTTGCACACCCTCGCGTAATTGGGTGCGCGGATTCATTCTGCCAGCAGAGCATGGTGCGTACCTTACTGCAGCAGCGTGCCCGTTTCCGGTTCGGTCTTGGCTTCCTCCGGCGGAATAACCACGGCCGCGGCCACCTTGTCGCCTTCCTCCAGGTTGAGCAGCTTTACGCCCTGGGTGGAGCGCCCCGCCGCGCGCACAGTGTTCGTATCGATGCGGATGATCTTGCCGTACTGGCTGATCACGATGAGCTCCGACGTGTCATCGACGAGTTGAATGCCAACCACCTTGCCGTTCCTGGTCGTGGTCTTCACGTTGATCACGCCCTTGCCGCCACGCGTCTGCAGCCGGTACTCTTCCACATCCGTCCGCTTGCCGAAGCCGCTTTCGGTGACTGAGAGGATGCGGTGGACCACCCCGTTCTTTTTCGGCGTGACCGCAATCCCGACCACGTAGTCGCTCTTGCCGAGGTCGATGCCACGGACACCATAAGCCGGACGACCCATGGAGCGGACATCTTCTTCGCCAAAACGAATCGCCATGCCGTCGTGCGTGGCCAGGAAAAGGATCTGCTGACCGTCGGTGATGCGTACTCCGATCAGCTCATCGTCATCGTCGATGCCGATGGCGATGATGCCGCGCGCCATTACGTTGCTGAAGTCCTTCAGCGGCGTCTTCTTCACCGTGCCATTGCGCGTGGCGAAGAAAATGAACTTGCCTTCTTCTTCCAGATTGCGCACCGGCAGGATGTTCCGCACCGTCTCGCCGGGCTGCAGGCTGAGCAGGCTGGCAATCGACTTGCCCTTGCCGGCCGCGCCCACGTCGGGCACCTCGTAGACCTTGAGCCAGTAGACGCGGCCCTTGTTGGTGAAGCAGAGCAGATAGGCATGCGTCGAATCGACGATGAGCTGCGAGACGAAGTCTTCTTCGCGCGTCTTCATGCCGAGCCGGCCAGTTCCGCCGCGCCGCTGCTGCCTGTAGGTGGAGATCGGCGTCCGCTTCAGGTACCCGGAATGGGAGACCGTGACTGCGACCTGTTCGTCGGCGATCAGGTCTTCGAGCTGCAGCTCGGCGGTCTCATCCACGATCTGGGTTCGCCGCTCGTCGCCGTAATCTTTGCGGATCGCCTCCAGCTCTTTCACGATCACCTGGCGCAGCTTCTTCTCCGAGGCCAGGATCGATTCATACTCCGCGATATTGTCGCGGACTTCCTTCATCTCGTTCACGAGCTCGTCGATGGAGAGTTGGGTCAGGCGATAGAGCTGCAGTTCGAGGATGGCGTCGATCTGCCGGTAGCTGAGGGTCAGCGTGGCGGTGATCAGCGTGGTTGGATCGATGCCGTATTTTGCCGGATCGAGCTTTACGCCCTTCAGCGCCTGATCGCGCACCGTGATGGTCCTGTTGGAGAAGTACTGGAACAGGTTCTCGCGGGCATCCCCACGGGATGACGATCCACGGATGATTTTGATGACGTTGTCGAGGTGGTCGAGTGCGATCTGGTAGCCGAGCAGAACATGCTCGCGCTCCCGCGCCTTGCGCAGCAGGAAGTCCGTGCGCCGCCGCACCACGTCCATACGGTGGTCGATGAAGACCCGAATCGCCTCCGGAAGCGACAGTTCGCGCGGCTGGCCGTTCACCACGGCCAGGAAGATCATCGAAAAGCTCTCCTGCATCTGCGAGTGCTTGTAGAGCTGGTTCAGGACGATCTGCGCTTCGGCGCCGCGCTTCAATTCGATCACGATGCGCATACCGTCGCGGTCGCTCTCGTCGCGTACGTCGCCGATGTCGTCGATAACCTTGTCGTTCACCAGTTCGGCGATGCGCTTGATGAGCGTGTTCTTGTTAACCTGGTAGGGAATCTCGCTGACGATGATCGCGGTGCGTCCCTGGCTCATGTTCTCGGTTGCGCATTTCGCGCGCAGCAGAAACCGTCCGCGGCCCGTCTTATAGGC